>JANTFO010000023.1 GCA_024763365.1 Flavobacteriaceae bacterium | reverse complement strand
TTGGCTGTTTTTTGTATTCTAAGCTAAATTTTTGTAACTTTCATCAATAAAATTTGATTATTATGCACGATGACAACCACCACTTGTCGGCCCAACACATTAAGGTTTTTTCAGGTAGTTTGGTATTAATACAAAAACTAAAACAGGATTTGGAAAAAGCAGGGATAGAAACTTTTATCAAAGATGAATCTTACACGGCTTCCATCACGGGTTTTGTAGATTTCTCCCCGATACAACTTTTTATTATAGACAGTGATGTGGAACAAGCCAAACCTATTGTTGAAGCTTTTCAACAACGCTTTGATCTTGAATGAATAAAGACCTATTAAGATATAATGTGATAATATTCAGAATTCTGTTCCGAAATATCGGGAATTAATTCTGAATTAAATCGTACTTTCGCCACCTAAAATTAATAATATGTCTACTAAAAAATCGTCGGGAGGACGACCTAAGACTACTTCCCGAAAAGCTTTTTCAAATCCGAAACAAAAGGATAAAAAGCCAAACCCTAAAAAGTCCAAACCTCAGCATGAGGAAAGCATGCGCCTTAATAAATATATCGCTCATGCCGGAATTTGTTCACGTCGTGAAGCCGATGTATTTATAAAAGCCGGTAGTGTAAGTGTCAACGGTAAGGTCATCACGGAGATGGGTTACCAGGTAAAAAAAGATGATGATGTTCGTTTTGAAGGACAACCCATCAATCCCGAAACTTTGCGCTATGTGTTGCTCAACAAACCCAAAAACTATATCACTACTATGGATGATGAACTCGGTAGAAAAACTGTGATGGAATTGGTGCGAAATGCCACCAAGGAGCGAATCTACCCCGTAGGCCGATTGGATAGAAATACCACCGGGCTTTTACTATTCACTAATGATGGTGAGATAGCTACAAAACTGACACACCCCAAGCACAAGGTACGAAAACTATATCATGTAAGTCTTGATAAAAACCTAAAAATGAATGATCTACATAGCATTTCAGAGGTGGGTTTTAAAGTGGAAGGCAAACCGGTATTTGTAGATGCTATTTCATATATCGAAAATCAACCAAAAAGTGAAGTAGGTATTGAAATACACTCCGGTCGAAACCGGATTGTCAGAAAGATCTTTGAAAGTTTGGGCTATCAGGTGACCAAATTAGATCGCGTCATCTTTGCCGGATTGACCAAAAAAGATTTGCCACGCGGCCGTTGGAGACATCTCACAGATCAAGAGATCAACAACCTGAAAATGTTGAAATAAGTTATTCCGTAATCTTACCCGGATTTTTCTTGACAAAAGCTTTCCAACCTGTATAGTTTTTATCAGCGGTGACGTTTCCTTCATTATAAAAATGACATACAGCGGCAGCCAGTCCGTCTGTAGCGTCAAGATGAGTGGGCAGTTGTTTAAGTTTCAAGAGGTTTTGCAACATGCCGGCTACTTGCTCTTTACTTGCATTCCCATTTCCGGTGATGGACATTTTTATTTTTTTAGGAGCGTATTCCACTATGGGTACTTCACGTGAGAGGCCTGCCGCCATGGCTACGCCCTGTGCGCGCCCCAACTTCAACATGGATTGTACATTTTTACCATAAAATGGGGCTTCAATAGCAATGATGTCCGGTTTGTAATTGTCGATGATCTGTTGGGTTTTTTCGAAAATCTTTTTTAGGCGTAGGTAATGACTGTCGTATTTTGATAGTAAAAGCTGATCCATAACAATAAGTTGCATACTTTTATTGATAACTTTAATGAGACCATATCCGGTAACGCTTGTTCCGGGATCAATACCTAAAATGATTTTCTCTGCCAAAGGATTATTTCGTTTATTTGCGGTAAAATTACGATAAGTTTGTGAAACGTACTACTTATAGAAAGGGGGCTTTTTTTTTGATAAAAATGAGCATTGTTGTAGGGGCTTTGTATTTCATATTTCAGCAAGTACAAGTCAAAAGTGCTGACCTGAAAACTTTTTTTTATCAACATTTTTTTGAAGGGATAAAACCGCAAACCTATTTATTTTTTTTTATCATCTTACTTAGCTTTATCAATTGGTTTTTAGAGATCAAAAAGTGGCAGGTATTGGTTAAGAATTACCAATATATTTCTTTTCCAATGGCTATAGAGCAATCCTTGGCGGCTCATACACTTTCATTTATAACCCCCTATAAAACAGGAGAATATGTTGGAAAAGCAGCTTATTTTTCAAAAAAAATGAGGAAAAACATCATCGGATTAACCTTTTTTTCCAATTCACTTCAATTAGTAGCTACATTAGTTTTAGGCGGATTAGCTTTCGGTTTTTTTAGCTACTATTTTAAAGTGGAAATTCCATTTTACAGGCTGAAGAAAATGGCTTATGTACTGGCATTACTTATTTTATTCTTTCTGGCAGGATATCAAGGATTTGCTAAAAAAATAGGATGGCAAAGATTTGTAATATATTTTAAAACACTACATCATAACTCAGGATTATATGTTTCGTTACTTTCATTCTTAAGATTTGTAGTTTTTTCACATCAGTTTTATTTTTTGTTGGTTTTTTTTCAGGTGCCATTAGATTATCCCATAGCCATGATGTTGATAGGTAGTATTTATTTTATTTCGGCGATTGTGCCAGTGATCAGTTTGTTTGATTTTGCTATCAAAGGCAGTATTGCTATTTATGTTTTTTCTTATGTACCAGTGGAGGCTTTAACGATAGTGACCATCACTTTTTTGATGTGGTTGTTTAATTTCGTGATTCCGGCACTTTTGGGAAGCATATATATGTTGAAATTTAAAAAATTAGAAAAAACTAACTTTCAGCAAATATGATTATTGTTTCTATCATATTGATTATAAGTCTTTTGTATCTTGTGCTAATCTTATATTTTTATATAGGTATTGTCAAAATGCCGGTTTTCACTTTTGAAAAAAATTCCCCGAAACATCGTTTTAGTATGCTCGTTGTTTTTAGAGAAGAAAGTGAAAATTTACCCGATTTGTTGGATAGCATTATACAGGTTGATTATCCTAAAGAAGCTTTTGAATTATTACTGGTCAATGATTTTTCTACAGACAACTCTGTTGCAATAATCGAAAAATACATACATGAAAATCCACAGGTCCATGTAAAGCTACTTCACAACCAATCTGCTAAAGGATCACCCAAAAAAAATGCGATTGATTTAGCTATTAAAAATGCTTCCTATGAATGGATTCTTACCACTGATGCAGATTGTATCTTACCGAAAGGTATTTTACAAACATACGATGCTTTTTTGAATCAAAATGAGGCATTATTTGTGGCCGGGCCGGTGAGCTATATAGGAGGAAAGAATTTTTTAGAACATTTTCAATTTTTCAATTGGATAAGCTTAACAGGTACTACAGTAGGCAGTTTTTATTACCAAAAACCTTTGATGTGCAGTGGAGCTAACCTTTGTTACAATAAAAGAGCTTTTCAGGAATTAAAGCCTTATGATAATTTTCAAAAATATGCGGGAGGAGATGATGTTTTTTTAATGCAGCAGTTTGCCAAAAAACACCCAGAAAAGGTAAAGTATCTATTAGCTAAAGAGGCTTTGGTGTACACAAAACCTGTAGCCACCTGGCGTCAATTTTTACAACAGCAACTGAGGTGGGCAAAGAAAACGAAATCGTCAGAAAATCGTAATAATCAAAGAGTTGGTTTGGTAGTTTTTTTGATGAATATGATTTTTATATTGTCCATAATTGGCTTGTTTTACAATACTTATTTTTGGTTGTTTATATTACTTAAAATGGGTATTGATACCCTACTTGTCAGCAAAACATTACAAAAATTATCAAACCCTATATCCATATCTTATTGGTTAATAAGTAGTTTGTATTATCCTTTTATTAATATTTTTATAGTTTTCCGTTCTTTTGGGAAGAATTTTAATTGGAAAGGAAGGGAATTTGAGAAATAGTTAAGTTTCAGTCTTTTATCGAAATCGTTTTCGTATAAAAGCTGGTATTTACCTGATTATCATTGATAGTTTTATTAATTTTGTGCTTCAAAATTTCAATATGCCAAAAAAGATAAAAAAGATAGGTGTGATGACATCGGGGGGTGATTCTCCCGGGATGAATGCCGCTATCAGGTCTGTAGTAAGGGCATGTACTTATTACAGAATTGATTGTATTGGCATTTACAGGGGTTATCAAGGATTAATAGAAGGTGATTTTATCCCTTTAGGGCCACGTGATGTAAGCGGATTGATTAATAAAGGTGGCACGATGTTAAAGTCTGCCCGTTCTAAAGAGTTCCGTACCAAAGCCGGCAGAAAAAAAGCCCATGAACAATTAGTCAAAGCCGAAATTGATGCTATGATTGTCATTGGTGGTGATGGTTCTTTTACAGGAGCCATGGTATTCAATAAAGAATACAAATACCCTGTGATAGGTATACCGGGAACTATTGATAATGATATATTCGGCACACAGTTTACCTTAGGTTATGATACAGCATTAAATACAGTAGTCGATGCGATTGATAAGATCAGGGATACTGCTAGTTCACACAATCGTTTGTTTTTCGTAGAGGTGATGGGACGTGATGCCGGTTTTATTGCTTTAAATGCGGGTATAGGTGCAGGTGCAGAAGAGATATTAATTCCTGAAGAAGATCTTGGCTTAGACAGAATGTTACAATCTCTCCAACGTAGTAAACGTTCAGGGAAATCATCCAGTATAGTTGTCGTGGCAGAAGGAGATAAAACGGGGAAAAATGTATTTGAATTAGCTGAATATGTAGAGCAAAATATGCCGGAGTATGAAGTAAGGGTATCCGTTTTAGGCCATATGCAGCGTGGGGGTTCTCCCAGTTGTTTTGACAGGGTTTTGGCCAGCCGTATGGGGGTAAAAGCCATAGAATTGATCCTGGACAATAAATCAAATTTGATGGTAGGGATTAATGACAATTTGATTACAGTAACTGAAATGGAAAAGGCAGTAAAAGGAAGCCTTGATGTCAATAAAGAATTGATTAGGGTTTCTGATATCATGTCTATTTAATGAAGAGAAGTGTTTTTTAAATAAATATAGATAAAACAATAAAAAATGATAAAATTAGGAATAAACGGATTTGGTAGAATCGGAAGATTGGCTTTTAGAGAAGCCATTAAACGCAATATCGATGTAGTAGCCATAAACGACCTCCTCGATGTAGAATATTTGGCATACTTGCTAAAATACGATTCTGTCCACGGTAGATTTGATGGTGATGTAAGCGTTAAAGACGGCATGCTTATCGTAAACGGTATGGATGTAAGAATTACAGCAGAACGTGACCCGGAAAATATCGATTGGGCTGCAGCAGGTGCAGAGTATATCATCGAGGCTACAGGATTTTTCTTAACTAAAGAGAAAGCCGAAAAACACATTAAAGCCGGTGCTAAAAAAGTGATCTTATCAGCTCCTCCTAATGATGATGTGCCGATGTACGTAATGGGTGTGAATCATAAAGAATTAACTCCTGACATAAACATATTTTCCAATGCTTCTTGTACGACAAACTGCCTGGCACCCGTAGCCAAAGTTTTACATGAAAGTTATGGCATATTAGAAGGTCTAATGACAACTGTCCACGCCTCAACCTCCGGGCAAAAAACGGTGGATGCTCCTTCTAGCAAATGGAGAAGAGGCCGTTCGGTTTATGAAAATATTATCCCCACAACAACAGGTGCTGCAAAAGCGGTTACTAAAGTTATACCGGCCTTAGATGGTAAATTGACAGGTATGGCCATGCGTATCCCTGCAGCGGATGTTTCTATCGTTGACTTGACAGTTCGTTTAGAGAAATCTACTACTTATGAGGATATTTGCCAAAAAATGGAAGAAGCTTCCAAAGGTGAATTAAAAGGTATACTAGCCTATACTGATGAAGAATTGGTTTCAAAAGATTTTGTGGGAGAAACACACACTTCCATCTTTGATGCCAAAGCCGGTTTAGCCTTAAATGATCGGTTTTTTAAGATCATCTCCTGGTATGACAATGAATATGGCTATGCAACCAAAATCGTTGAATTACTGGTTCATGCAGCTTCGTTGTAGAAGTTTGTAAATAACCATTTAAAAATATGACAACCGGTTGATATTTTTCGGCCGGTTTTTTTATTTTTTTTAGCAGGTGCTAAGTGGGCGCAAACTTGTTCTATTGTTCTGGGTTCTTGATTCTCGTTTCTTTGTTCATTTTTCTATTGTTCTTTATCTTTTCCAGCAACTTCTAAGGCTAAACTCCTCAACTCCTAACTCTTAAACTCCTCAACTCCTAACTCTTAAACCTTGAACAAAAATTAACGTATTCTCATTTTATTATTAATCAGATTTACAATACATTTGTAGCCTAATTTTAAACAAACAAAATGTTTAAATTAATTCTTATTTCTGCTGTTTTATTAGGTTTGGGCTTTGCCGGTATAGCTGTCAAAATTTGGGCAAAAAAAGATGGCCAGTTTGACGGTACTTGCTCCAGCCGTAGAGCCAATGGAACAGATTGTGCTTGTCAGGGAAACGGACACTGTGAGAACGAACATCATCACGATGATGAACATATTCATGATACGCCGGTTTTAGATATCAAGAAAATTTCCTGATCATTTGTTCCCTTTCTTAACGATACTTTTTCTAATAGTTGTTGTTATACAACTTCTCTTTTATTTGGGACTCATGAGTTTTTTCCCACTATCAAAAAAACCACTCAATAATTCAAAGAAACATCCTGTAAGTATAGTTATCGCGGCCAAAAACGAGGCTAAGAATTTGCCGGGTTTGTTAAAATCTCTTGGTGAACAAAACTTTGATGATTTTGAAATAGTCATTATAGATGACGCTTCAACCGATGAAACTAAAACTATCTTACAAAACTTAGCGCAAGCTAATCCCCGGTTAGTTTTTAAGTCAATTCCCAAAACGGATAAATATTCAGGTAATAAAAAAACAGCTTTAACGGAAGCTATAGCTTTAGCCAAAAACGAACATTTACTTTTCACAGATGCAGATTGTATACCCGCTTCAAAGGATTGGATTTTGGGTATGCAAAGTCAGTTTTCCGACAAAAAACATATTGTTTTGGGTTATGGTGCTTACCAAAAAGAAAAGACTTTTTTAAATAAACTCATCCGTTATGAAACCTTACTAACAGCCTGGCAGTATTTTTCTTATGCCTTGGCCGGAATACCCTACATGGGTGTGGGTAGGAATCTGGCTTATACCAAATTTATATTTAAAAAAAACAAAGCCTTCCGGTCACATAGACATATTTTATCGGGTGATGATGATTTGGCTGTTCAAAATATGGCTGATCAATACAATACTGCTATCTGCTGGCAAAGCGAATATCATACCCTATCGGAACCGGCACATAATTTTCAAGATTGGATAAAACAAAAACGTCGTCATATCACGACATCAACTGTATATAGACCCTTACATCAGTTTCTTTTAGCTTTATTTTATTTGTCACAATTCCTGTTTTTTGCGCTCGGAATTGTACTTCTTTTATTACATCAAGACATTTATTTTGTGTTAGGAATTATCGCTTTGCGTTATATGGCTTTTTTTGTTGGCTTTTCCAGAGTAACCAAAAAATTGAACGAAAATGACTTATTCTGGTGGATTCCTTTACTTGAAATTACGCTTATTCTATCCCAATTGTTTATTTTTATCCTTAATTTTGTAAGAAAGCCGGTTAAGTGGTGACCATAACAGATGAAGAAATCTGACATTTTAGGATTAATTGAGCAAGCCAAGCAAGGTAGCCAAAGTGCTTATAATGTACTGCTTAATCTGTATTGGGGAGACGTGTACCGGTTTTTACATGCCAAGTGTAAGAATGATTTTATTGCCGAAGATATCACGATCAATTCTTTTTCAAAAGCCTTTGAAAAATTGGCCTTGTATAATGAAAAGTACGATTTTAAAAGTTGGATATTGACAATTGCCAACAATTTATATATAGATTATTTAAGAGCCCAAAATAAAGAAATTGAATCTGTTCAATTAGAAGGAAAAGTGCTGAAAGGGAGTTCAGAATTTGTGTCTTCACCTGAAGATAAACTCATTCAAAAGCAACATTTACATGAGTTACTGTCCTATATCAAACAACTCAAACCACAATATCGTGAAATAATCATGTTACGGTATTTTCAGGAATACTCCTACAAAGAAATGGCTGATGAAACCGGTGAAAATTTAAGCAGTATTAAAGTAAGGCTTATGAGGGCCAAGAAATTATTAAGTAAATTAATTTTAAAGGGAAAAAAAAATTGACCTATGGCATTGATTAATTCACAGGATATGGCACAAGTAGTAGGGCTAAAGCGAGCAGGTATTTTTAGCGCTGTTATCGGATGGGTATTGCTTAGGCTTATTCGGATCAACAAGATCAATAAGATTTATGATCGAGTAAAAAAATATCGAGGAGAAGTGTTTTTTGAAAAATTGTTAGATGAGTTTTCTATACGCTATGAAGTAAGTGAAGAAGATTTAAAGAGAATACCTAATAGCGGGCCTTTCATTGTAGTAGCTAATCATCCATTGGGGGGTGCTGATGGTATTATTTTATTAGCATTATTGACAAAATTGCGTCCGGATTTTAAAATTACCGGTAATTTTTTATTAGAAAAAGTTGAACCTATTTCACCTTACATTATCAATGTCAATCCATTTGAAAACAGAAAGGATATAAAGAAAAAATTGAATGCTACACAACTTTCACTTGAACATTTAAAAGAGGGAGGTGCTTTGGGTTTTTTCCCGGCAGGTGAAGTTTCTAATATCAAAAAAGGTCGTTTTTATATTGATAAGAACTGGCACAAAGGAGTTGCCAAGATTGTTAAAAAAGCACAAGTTCCGGTAGTTCCTATTTATTTTCATGCCAAAAATAGCCGGCTTTTTTATTTTCTTTCATCATTGAGTCCGTTATTACAAACGGCTAAGTTGCCATCCGAATTGATCAAAAAAAGAATCAAACCTATTAAAATGCGTATCGGTAATGCGATACCTGCCAGAGAGTTTAATGATATGAATGATTTAGATGAAATCAGTGATTATTTAAGAAAAAAAACCTACCTCCTGGCCAATGCTTATAATGCTCACATCAACCCTTTACTGTCCGCAAAAGAAAAAATTAAAATTCCCAAAAAGCCCAAAAAAATAACCAAAGCACAGGATATTGAAGACATTAAACTTGAAATAGAAGCTTTAAGGCAAAGTGAAAAGAGACTTCTGGAAGTAAGTAACTATGAAGTGTTTATCGCTAAATCTAAAAATATTCCTTACACTTTACATGAAATTGGCAGGTTACGTGAAATTACTTTTAGAGAAGTAGGTGAGGGCACTAACAAAAAAATTGATTTAGATAAATTCGATAATTATTATCATCATATGTTTCTATGGGATCAAGTGTCTGAAAGAATTGTAGGCGCCTATAGAATGGGGCTTGGTTTGGAAATATTTCCTAAATACGGGGCTAAAGGTTTCTATATAAGCACCCTATTTAGGTTTGATCAGGAGTTGAACCCTATGCTGTCTAAAACCATAGAAATGGGACGCGCATTTATTATCAAAGAATACCAGCAGAAACCCATGCCATTATTCTTACTTTGGAAAGGTATCGTCCACGTCACCTTAAGGTACAACCAACATCATTTTTTAATGGGTGGTGTTAGTATTAGCAATAAATTTTCAAATTTTTCAAAATCTGTGATGATTGATTTTATGAAAACTAATTATTACGACTTACTGGTTGCTCAATACATAAAGCCAAAGAAAGATTACAAAGTAAAGTTAAAAGATGAAGATAAAAATTTTATTTTCAGCCATACTAAACGGGATATTAAAAAGCTCGATAAGTTTTTGGCTGAAATAGAACCTGAGGATTTACACTTACCTGTTTTAATAAAAAAATATATCAAACAAAATGCTAAAATTATAGGCTTTAATGTAGATCCAAAATTCAATAATGCTATTGACGGGTTAATGTATATCCGTATTGATGACTTGCCGGAGGAAACCGTCAAACCGGTTTTGGAAGAATATCAACAAATACTACTTAAAAAAAATAAATAAAAGAAAACACCAAGTATAATTCTTTTTACACACAGAGATATGATTATGGTGGTTATCCTGAATAGATTTCAGGATAACCTAAAAAACAGAATTATAAACACATGAAAACTATTTTTACCAAAAATGTAAAAATGTAAAGATTTTTTTTAAGTTAGGTTAAACTTGTCAGTCTTTCATTTAATTCTGCATAAATTGCTATAAATCAATATATTTTATACTAAATAATGAGTGTAAATTAATATCATTCAATTAAATTTGTACTCTAAAATTCACAAGATGAGCAAAGCTGTTTATATAGCCACTATGGAGTCAGGAAGCGGTAAATCAATCGTTACTTTAGGTTTGATGAGATTGCTTTTGGGAAGGGTTGCTAAAGTAGGTTATTTTAAGCCTGTTATAAGTGACCTAAATGGTAGAAAACTTGACAATCATATCAATACGATACTAAGCCATTTTGAGTTAGATTATGCTCCAGAAGAGGCCTACGCATTTACAAAAAGTGAAGTATTGGCGAAAAAACATTTGGGTCAAATAGACGATGTAATTGACAGCATTATTGAAAAGTATCAGCAATTATCTCGAAAGTTTGATTTCATTTTAATTGAAGGGACTGATTTTTCGGGAGAAGGAACAGCTACCGAATTGGAGATTAATAACATTATAGCCAAAAATCTGGGGGTACCTTGTATTATTGTTGAAAGTGGTGTCGGCAAAACCATGCAAGAATTTGTTAATAATCTATTAACGGCCTATGATCTGTTCAAGGAAAATGAAGTAGACGTATTGGGTGTTGTAGCTAATATGGTACAACCAGAAAATCTGGAATGGGTTAAAGAAGAGCTCTATCAAAAACTGCCCAAAAAAGTATTAGTTTATGCCATTCCTATCATAGAATATCTGGCACATCCTACCATACGAGAAGTGAGTAAAAGCCTGAATGCCGAAATAATCATAGGTGAAGAAAATCTGCTAAATAATCAAATAGCACAATTTGTAATAGGCGCGATGCGTTTGTCTAATTTTTTAGATCATGTCAAGGAAAATTCATTGATTATCACTTCCGGTGACAGAGCTGACCTTATTCTAGGAGCGCTACAAGCAGAAGCTTCTTATAATTATCCTTCAGTATCAGGTATCGTACTTACCGGAGGTTTGAATATTGAAGAGTCTGTAAAAAAACTGATCGAAGGTTTATCTAGAAAGATCCCTATACTCACAGTTAAGCAGAATACCTATGAAATAGCAGATGCCCTCGGCCATATTCACCCACAAATTTATGCGGAAAACAAAGAAAAAATATTACTTTCTATAAGAACTTTTGACAAATATGTTGAAGAATTTGAACTCACGCATGCACTAATCAATTTTGAAACAAAAGGAATAACTCCTCGAATGTTTCAGTATAATCTACTGAAAAAAGCCCAACAGGATAAAAAACATATTGTGCTTCCTGAAGGTAAAGATGATAGAATATTGTCTGCTGCAGCAAGGTTGGTAAATCAAAATATTGTTGACATAACTATTTTAGGTAAAAAAGAAGAAATTGAAAAAAGAATTCAAAGCCTTAAATTGAGGTTAGACATAGATAAAATTAAAATAATCGATCCGGAGAATTCTCCTCTTTTAGATGATTACGCGAATACATTATATGAATTGCGGAAGCATAAAAACATGAATTTAGCTATGGCAGAAGACAAGATGGTGGATGTATCATATTTTGGTACTATGATGGTATACAAAGGCCATGCAGATGGAATGGTATCTGGTGCAGCACATACCACTCAGCATACTATATTACCTGCTTTACAGTTTATTAAAACAAAACCCGGTGTCTCGGTCGTATCATCTATATTTTTTATGTGTTTAGATGATAGAGTATCCGTCTTTGGAGATTGTGCAATTAATCCAAATCCTACTGCAAAGGAGTTGGCGGAGATCGCTATTTCATCAGCGGATTCTTCTAAAGCATTCGGTATAGAACCCAAAGTGGCGATGCTGTCCTATTCTTCAGGTTCATCAGGGATTGGTCAAGATGTAGACCGTGTACGAGAAGCCACTAAAGTAGTTAAAGAATTAAGACCCGATATTTTGATAGAAGGTCCTATTCAGTATGATGCAGCCGTAGACTTTGAAGTTGGAAAGAAAAAACTGCCGGATTCTAAAGTAGCAGGACAAGCCAGTGTGTTGATTTTCCCTGATCTAAACACTGGAAACAATACTTATAAAGCAGTACAACGAGAAACAGGAGCTTTGGCCATAGGCCCTATGCTTCAGGGGCTTAACAAACCAGTGAATGATTTAAGCCGTGGCTGTACGGAAGATGATATTTTTAACACGGTGATTATCACAGCCATACAAGCGCAAGGATTATAAAAGTATAAAGTAAAAAGTTAAAAGTAAAAAGGTCAATCTCAACTCATATGTCTTATGTTTCAAGTCTTATGTCTCAAGTCTAAGATTTCAAGTCTAATATCTCATGTCTAATATGAAAATTCTCGTTATTAATTCCGGAAGTTCTTCTATAAAATATCAAGTTTTGTCCATGCCAAAACAAATAGTTTTGTGTAAAGGTTTAGTGGAACGTATAGGAATTGCAGATGCACAATTGCACTACACAGCCGGTGAATATCAAGTAGATAAAACTATAGAAATAGCATCACATGAGCAAGGATTAGAAGCCGTTGCAAAATTATTAATGGATCCCAATATTGGGATCATAGACAATGTTGATGAGATTAAAGCAGTTGGACACAGGGTGGTACATGGCGGAAGTAGATTTACTAATACGACCATAATTGATGAAAGTGTAAAAGAGGTCATCAAGTCACTTTTTTATTTAGCACCTTTGCACAATCCTCCTAATTTGATGGGTATTGATGTGGCTGAAAAAGTATTTCCCAATGCAACACAGGTAGGTGTTTTTGATACCGCATTTCACCAAACTATTCCTGAAGTGGCGCATCGCTATGCAATTCCCAATGAATTTTATAAGGAAGACCATATCAGAGTATATGGTTTTCACGGAACCAGCCATCAATATGTTAGTAAACAAGCCATTGCTAAATTAGGAGAAAAAGAAACTAAGATCATTACAATACATCTGGGTAATGGTTGTAGTATGACGGCCATCAAAGATGGAAATAGCATAGACACGTCTTTAGGTTTTGGACCTATGAACGGTTTGATTATGGGAACCAGAAGTGGCGATATAGATCAGGCAGTACTTTTATATTTAATGGAGCAGAAAGGATATTCAACACAAGAGATCACACAACTTTTACAAAAGAAAAGTGGTATGTTGGGTTTGACTGGTATGAGTGACCTGCGTGATATAGAAGAAGCTGCTGAGCACCATAATAAGATGGCGCAGTTGGCATTAGATATGAATGCTTACCGTATTAAAAAGTATATAGGTGCTTATACTGCAATGATGAATGGATTAGATGCTTTGGTATTTACTGCCGGTATAGGGGAAAATTCGGACGTATTAAGAGCCATGGTTTGTAAAGATATGGATTATCTCGGTATTAAGATGGATGAAAATCTCAATGTAGGAAAGAAAAAAGTTTATACTGAAATTCAGGCAGCTGATTCAAAAGTTAAAATATTAGTTATACCTACGAATGAGGAGTTAGAAATCGCCCGACAATCTTATAACTTGTTAAAAATCAAACAATAAAAAACCGGGTAACTTCATTTTACCCGGTTCAAAATTGGAAGATAAGGGGATTTAATTGAGGCTATCCACATTTACCGGTACCACATTTTTCCTCTTTTTTGTCCATTTCTTTTTTGTCCCCACCACATTTTGATTCCTCAGTTTTTTGAGTTGCTTCTTTTTTGTCCCCACCACATTTTCCTTCTTCCGAAGTTTTGCCGTCGCCACATTTGGATTCGTCACTTTTGGCATGGTCTGAAGCTTTTCCTTCACCACATTTGCTTTCACCCTCTTTCATTTTTTTAGCAGCTTTTCCATCACCACATTTCCCTTCATCAAATACATTGAAAATGGGAATTTCTGAGGTAGTTGCATCCGCATTTTGATAGTAGGAAGCATCATAGTTAGTAGTCGATTCATTTCCGCTTCTCGTAAAAGAATAGATCGTGTATAATCCAATTATGGTGATGAGCAAAAAACTAAGTTTTGTTAAGATTTGTTTTGTTTTCATGATTGTTATATTTAAATGATTAATAGATATTAGTTATTTTTTATTGATTAAATGATCCAAACTGTATTTTCCGCTACCATATATTAATAAAGTAAATAGCATGATTAGGTAGTACAATGGTATTTCAAAACCATTATTTCCAGCTTCAAATCCATGGCTCCAGTGTACTGTGTAAATAGCTACGATCATGGTAATAATAAGTGGGACAGTAATAAACCTTATTCCTAAACCGAGAAAAAGTAAAATGACCCCTATACTTTCAGTAGCCGTAGCTAAAAATGCATTGACAGCTGGTAAAGGCATGCCTAAAGTGTCAAACCAACTTACGATGCTGTCAAAATTTTTAAGTTTCATCATTGCAGGATTAAAGAATCCGTAGGCTAATACTAAACGTATGATTAGAAGCGGTAAACTTTTTAATTTGGATAGTTTAGAAACTATATTGTTGTATTTTTCTGTTAGAATCATAAAATAAAATTTTGAATTCATGTACTTAGTCGTAAGTTTGTTATACGCCTTACAGAAAATTATTAAATTGTTTCAATTTTTTTCAGAAAAATCTATAAGTGCCTGGTAAATAGATGCATAAGAGATAGAATTTTTTTTCGCTAGGTGAAAGCCATAGAGGGGGCTTGGTTTAATACCTCGATGCGTTACGTCGGAATTAAAGGGTTTAGGGTTTGCCCTGAGGTTTAATACCTTTTATTATGACAATCGTTCTTTTATTTTATCAGCTACCCTGAAAGAGTTGGCGTAGATAGTCCAGGTATAGGTAACACTGCCACCGGTAGGCATAAAACTACCGTCGGTGATGTAAAGATTATCTACTTCATGTGATTTGCAATTTTTGTCAAGTACAGATGTTTTGGGATCATTTCCAAAACGGCATCCACCAACAACAAGGTTAGGTGGTGCACCACCTGAGATATGGGATTTAATATTTTTAGCCCCCATTTCTGCTAAAAGTTTTTCGGCTTTTTCAGCTAAATATTTACCTACTTTTAAATCATGCGGATGATAACCTAAGCGAATACGAGCCACCGGATCACCCCATTTGTCTGTAACTTTGGGATCTAAACGCACAAAACAATCATCTGTAGGTAGCCAATCAGCAAAGACTTCAAATTTTAGTTTGCGCTGTTCGGTGAAGTAGGCTTTGAGTTTCTTTTTTAAGGCCGGTCCAAATAAAAGATTTCCATGATCGTCCCATTTTTGACGAATAGCTTTGGTTGTGGCATTAGCATGTTCAAAAAGAAAATCTATGGTGCCGCCTTTAACTTTTCCCCCCAGTTTTTCATCATCTATTTCATACCAGTTATGCAAAGAACGGTTGACAAAAAGGCCTCTAACTTGAAGTTCTTCAGCTTCTTTTTCAGCTAAATCTTCAAAGAAAAATTGTCCTGACCCTGTACCTCCGGCAGAAAAAATTAAATTTTTCCCTACTTGATTGTTATTGTTGGAAAGCCCCTCTGGAAATTCAGTATTCTTACTCATTAAGAGTAATCGTGCCGTTTCAATGGCTTGAGCTGCTACTACAAAAATACGCGCGGTAACTTCCTTTTTATTTTGGCTAATGTCATAATAATGTGCTTTTATAAGCTGACCAGTGCCGTTGGTTTCTAAATGATAGACTTTTGCATTGGGGATTATTTTACAATTTTGGGTATCCAGAGCCTGGTTTAGTAGAGCTGCCCGAGAGCTGCCCTTGGCATCGGAAGCACAAGCGTAGCTTCCACAATAATTAGAATAGACACAGGAATTACGATTGTCTTTGGGTTTTGAAAGAATGGCTCTGGGAATAGGAACCATTTGATATCCTAATTTTTCAGCAGCATTATCAATCCAATGGGATACGATATTTTCCGCTAAAGGTTTTTGTGGAAAACTGGGAGTAGAACGTGGTTCCTGAAATTTGTGATCCAAGATTCTACCGGATACACCTACGACTTTTTCCACTTTAGTATAATAAGGTTCCAAATCTTTGTAAGAAATAGGCCAATCCACTACATTAGAACCTTCAATACCGCCGTAAGTGGATAAGAGTTTGAAATCATTGGGTTTCATACGATGAAAATACCCACTCATAAAATTTGAGGACCCCCCAACAAGACTGCCATTCCAAAAATTTTGACCGGTATTGGCATTTGATTTAGCCACCCAATTTCCCTCACGATCCTTAGTTTCTATGACCTGAGGTTCGTCAATCAATCTTGGGGTATAGACATCTCTTCTTACTGCCGTAATTTCATCTTTAGTAAAATCTTTTGTTTTAAACCAAGGTCCCTTTTCCAATACCAAAACTTTAAAACCGGCGTTTGACAATTCATAAGCTACCGGCCCGCTACCGGCACCACTACCTATAATACATATATCATATTCGTATGAACTCATTTATTTTATTTGTTTTCTAGAACTGTTAAAAAAATTTGATCGTATAGTGTATCGTTTGAAGGTCTTGGTAAACCGGGTATATGAGAGAGCCATCGCCATCCTATACCATTTGTATTAAAACCATAAATGGGATCTGATATCATGGCTTCTATAATCATATTCATCATAGTTGACAGCCAACTTTCTCCCCAATTTTGTTTAGAAATAAATCCAATGAGTTTTACCTGTTCTTTTTTAGTTAGTTTTAAAAAAGCTTCATTACGTTCTTCCTGAGCGGTTTCTTCTACCCAATAGATGCCTTTACGGATATACTCTTTTTCATTCGGATCTATACGTTCATCTTGTAATATCCAAAGCAAATATTTATGTGCCCCAAAATCTGCTGCACCCGGCCCATGTTTATCTTTTGGAAAAAGAATATTTTGAATGGCAATTACTATTCTTTGATGTTTTTCGGAAAGAATAGAGGTTGACACATCATCAGAGATACAGGATTGTATAAAAGGGAAGTTGACAAATACGCTTGCTGCAATAGTATTCCTTAAAAACAATCTTCTGGAAACTTGCTGAAATTCAAGTTCTTTATAAAATATTTCCTGTTTTAAGGTCGTTTTTTTCATATATTTCTTGCGTGAAAAGTAGTTTGTTATAAATTTGTTACAAGCAATCTTCGTATAATTTTTTTATTTGTTTGTGTTTATTCACAATTTAAAAATTTAAATCGGTCTGCCAGTAGCGTTTGAGTAGGTAAACTTAATAAAAACTTCAATGCCGGAGAAATTACATTCTTTACAACCTGATAAATGGATAAAACTGTATGCAGATTATTTGTTTGAATATGCCAATAGCCGTATTTCAAACTATGAGGCTTCGCGGGATATTGTACAAGATACTTTTTTATCAGCATTGAATTCACGTGATGGTTTTAAAGGGAATGCCTCAGAAAAAACTTGGTTGACAGCTATTCTAAAAAGAAAAATTATTGATCATTATAGAAAAATCAATAGTAAAAAAATAAAATCGGAAGTACTTTTAGATTTCGATGAAAAAGGACATTGGATTCTGGATCAGGCACCGGGAAAATGGGAACATACAACAGATGCTGAGATTGAAAATACAGAGTTAAAAAAGATCATTGATTTATGTATAAGTTTATTACCGGAGAATCATGCTTTGGTTTTTAGAATGAGAAGCATACAGCATATGTTATCGGAAGATATTTGTAAGGAATTGGATATATCTTCGTCTAATTATTGGGTAATTATTCACAGAGCTCGGTTACAGTTAAGGAAGTGTTTAGAAGAAAATTGGTTTAATAATTAGAATTTAAAAAATGGGAAAAATTATGATTTCTTGTGATGAAGCCACTACTATAAGTGACAAAAAGCAATATAAGGAGGCTAATTTATGGGAGCGCTTAAAAATGAGTTTCCATATTATGATGTGTAAAAGTTGCTATATCTATAACCATCAAAATGAGCTTTTGACGAAAATCATAGATATACACGAAGTAGGCGCGCATCCTGTTCAAAAGCTAAAAGAAAAAGACAAAGGAGAGATGCAAAATAAGATAGATTCGCAATCTTGATTTTTAAAGATATTTATTAAAAAAGAAGCCGTCCCATAAGCAAGGTTTTCTGTCATTTCGACTGCAATGGAGAAATCTAATTCTTTAATATTCAATAGATTAGATTTCTCGACTCTGCTCGAAATGACGACTTTTTAAGCTTATGAGACGGCTTCTTTTTTATTTTTAAAATATGACTATGATTTTAAAGCCATATTGATCTTATCCACACTGTCTTTGGCATCGCCATATAGCATGTCGGTATTTTCCTTGTAGAAAAGCGGGTTTTGTACGCCGGCATAACCGGTTGCCATAGATCGTTTCATGACAATTACATTGGTAGCATTCCACACTTCGATAACAGGCATTCCGTATATCGGACTACTGGCATCATCCAAAGCACCGGGGTTGACAATATCATTAGCTCCGATTACCATCACGACATCTGTTTTGTCCATATCATCATTGACCTCTTCCATTTCTAAAACTATATCATAAGGAACATTAGCTTCAGCCAGTAAAACATTCATATGTCCGGGTAACCTTCCCGCTACAGGGTGTATCCCAAAGGTAACTTCTTTACCCTTCGATTGTAAGTATTGAACCATATCGTAAATAGGATACTGTGCTTTGGCTACGGCCATTCCGTACCCGGGAACGATAAGTATTTTTTTTGCATCTCTTAAAAGCTGTGCCGCTTCATCATGGTTGATAGAGGTTACTTCACCTTCAATAGCTCCTTCAGTCGCTACAGGGGCATCTCCAAAACCCCCAAAAATAACCGAAAGGAAGGATCTATTCATCGCCTCACACATAATGATAGAAAGAATAGCTCCCGAACTACCTACTAAGGCACCGGTAACAATTAATAAATCGTTCCCCAGCATAAATCCGGCAGCGGCGGCTGCCCATCCTGAGTAGGAGTTTAACATAGAAACTACAACCGGCATATCGGCTCCGCCAATAGCCATTACCAGCATTACCCCGATAAAGGAAGCAATAGCCGTCATGATTGCAAGATACAACATACCTGAAGTTCCTTCTGCTTGCACGAATAATACTCCTAAAACTATAGAAATAATGACTAAAATAATATTGACAGTATGCCTTCCTGGATAAAGTAAAGGTTTACTCCTTATTTTACCATCTAATTTTCCCCAGGCAATGATAGAACCTGTAAAAGTGATAGCTCCAATAAATACCCCAATAAATACTTCAACAAGATGTATAGTATGTTCTGCTCCAGAAAGTGCATGTGCTTTTGGATCAATATAAGACCCAAAACCAACTAATACTGCTGCTAGACCCACAAAACTATGAAGAATAGCCACCAACTGTGGCATGGCTGTCATCTCTACCTTTCTGGCTACAATAATTCCTATAAGTGAAGCAATAGCAATCGCAATAATTATATAAACATATCCCGAAACATCATCTCCCAAAACAGTGGATAATATAGCGATAGCCATACCTACAATACCATACCAAACACCTCTTTTAGCTGTTTCCTGAGAAGAAAGTCCACCTAAGCTCAATATAAATAAAATACTTGCAAATAAATAGGCTGCTGTTTGTATTTGTGCTGAAATCATAATCTATTTTTTAAACATTTTTAACATGCGGTGCGTTACAAAAAAACCACCAACTATATTGATACTAGCTACCAGTATGGCAAGGAAAGCTATAATGGATAGCGGGTTTGACAAGCTATCTTGCATTTGTAATAAACCTCCAATGACAATGATACCGCTTATAGCATTGGTTACCGACATCAAAGGGGTATGTAATGCATGGGTAACATTCCAGATCACCTGCCATCCCACAAATACCGCTAATACAAATACGGTAAAATGTCCCATAAATTCTGAGGGAGCTACTTTACCAATCAAGAAAAGGAATAAACCGATAACACCTAAACTAATTACAGTGCTTATCGCTTTTTTACGAGCTATCTTTTCAGGAGATTCTTTTTCCTCTACCTGAACATTGACTTCCGCTTTTGGTTTTTGAGGGCTAACAGGAAGTGGCTCAGGCGGCCAATTGATTTTACCATTATACGTTACCATTGCTCTGGAAACCACATCATCATCCATGTCTATTTTAAAATTCTCGGCTTTGCCCATGTCATCTAACAAATGAGCCAAGTTATTACCATATAATTGACTAGCTTGTTTTGGTAATTGGTCTAACTTGCCTATTATGGTTACGCCATTGTCTGTAGTGTATACTTTTCCATCTTTAGTGAGTTCACAGTTACCACCGGTTGAAGCGGCTAAGTCTACAATTACAGAGCCGGGCTTCATCACTTCGACATGTTCTTTTAATATCAAAACAGGTGCTTTTCTCCCGGGTATCTGAGCCGTAGTAATAATAATATCAACATCTTTGGCTTGCTCTTTAAAGAGTGCCATTTCAGCTTCTATAAATTCTTTACTCATCACTTTAGAATAACCGGAATCTGTTGAACCGTCTTCTTCTATCTCTACTTTTAGAAATTGAGCACCCATACTTTGAATTTGCTCCTCTACTTCCATACGAGTATCAAATGCTCTCACAATAGCGCCAAGTGAATGTGCTGTCCCGATAGAAGCTAATCCGGCAACCCCTGCACCAATCACTAGTACTTTAGCTGGATCTACTTTTCCTGCCGCTGTGATCTGGCCGTTTAAGAATCTGCCAAAGTAATTGGCACTTTCTATAACTGCCCGATATCCTGCAATATTTGCCATTGAAGATAGTACATCCATCTTTTGAGCTCTGGAAATACGAGGTATGGCATCCATTGCGATGGCGTTTACCCCTTTTGTAGCTAGTTGTTTAAGTAGTTCGTCATTTTGAGCAGGCCATAGATAACTTAAACTTACCTGATCTTTGTGCATCAGTTTAATCTCTTCAGGAGTGGGCGCCTGTACCTTTAGGATAATATCTGCCGTTTTATAAACCTCTTTTGCAGAATCCAATACTTGAGCACCTGCATCAACATATTCTTGATTGGTATATTGAGATTTCAATCCGGCATCTTTTTCAATAAATACTTCGAACCCCTGTTTTTGTAACCTCAAAACATTTTGGGGAGTTGCTGCTACACGAGGTTCATCCTTGTGTATTTCAGCGGGTATACCTATTTTCATGTAAGATACTTTTTTAATGAAATTTAGTTAATACTTGTCACATTTATTTGTGATGATATATGTTTTATATTCAATTGACAAAAGAACAAAAAAATGCTGATTTATCCATGAGTTATTTGAAAAAACTGCAGGAATTTATTACTAAAATTTTAATAAAGCAATGAATTTAAGTTTTCATTGAAAAAAGTGAAAAAAAGTAAAAAGAATGAAAATAAAACTAGATTTTCATTAATGGATTCTTATACATATATTTGATGCAACCAATCCAAAACCTATGAAATATTTTATATACATAGCTTTTTTGCTATTTTCTATAACAATATTTTCCCAGACTATTGATCTGGGTGAACCCAAAAGTTGGTCTATACAGCATGCTGAAGCCATTTCATTTGAGAATTTACCAGCCATAGATTTACAATCTGTCATTTTAACGGATCAAGAAAGAGATTTACAAAAGGATGTACCCTACCGGGTAGGTTTGCCAATTAATGTGGATTATTCTTTTTATAATGTTGGGAAATGGACGGTTTTGGAAAATCAAGACAGGATTTGGAGGTTGGGAATTAAAGCTCAGGATGCCTTACAATTGAGTGTTGTTTTTGATGAGTTTTTTTTAGCAGAAGGGGCTTTCTTATATTTATATAATGATGATAGAACGGAATTGTTAGGAGCTTATACAGCAATTGAAAATTCTGAAAAAGAACAATTAGGAACGTGGTTTGTGAAAGGCGATAAAATTGTAATTGAGTTATATGAACCTTATGAAGTCATTGGAAAATCAAAACTGCATATTAATAAAGTAATTCATGCATACAGGTTTGCACATGAGCACCAAAGTCAAGTATTACAAAAAAACCTTAATGATTCCGGTGATTGTAATCAAGATTTGGATTGCCCTATAGGTGCCGACTGGGAAACACATAGAGATTCCAATAAAAATTCAGTAGCTTTTTTAAATATGAATAATGGCTATATATGCACTGGTGCTTTAATTAATAATACAGCGCAAGATTATACACCCTATTTTTTAACAGCTAATCACTGCTATGATGGTTCTAACCCTGCTGTTTGGTCTTTAAGATTCAAATGGATCAGCCCTGATCCGGTTTGTGCCTCAACTGATAATTCTACTCAGGGGCCTACCAATATGGTGATGAGCGGGACTTCCTTACGAGCAAACAGTGCGGCTACTGACTTTTGCTTGGTCGAGTTAAATAATGTACCATCTACGTCTTGGAATCTTACCTGGGCAGGATGGGATAAGACTGATGATTTTCCTGATTTTGTAGTGGGTATTCATCACCCATCTGGTGATATCATGAAAATATGTCGTGATGATTCCGGAGTGATCAAAGCTGTTAATGGAGGTGCACAAACCTGGGAAATAACAACAGCCGGCTTAGGATGGGAAATAGGAGTCACAGAAGGAGGTTCTTCCGGTTCACCACTTTTTGATGAAAATGGTCGAATTATCGGCCAACTTTATGGAGGTTCTGCAGCATGCAATGGCACAAATGATAATAATCAAAAAGATTTTTATGGACGCCTTGGTGTATCATGGAATCTGGGGACGAACGCTTCTCAAAGATTAAAAGAATGGCTGGATCCTGTCAACTCAAATTCGGATTTCATTGACAGCTATTCTGCTTCGGCTAGTGTAACAGAAAGTTTTGAAGAACAATTTGAAATATATCCCAATCCAAATAAAGGGACCTTACATATTCTAAGAAATTTTTATTCAGGGGATATTAATTTCGAATTACGGAATGTCTTAGGTCAAACACTTATGAATGGAAAACTCATTGGCCAACATGA
>JANTFO010000022.1 GCA_024763365.1 Flavobacteriaceae bacterium | reverse complement strand
TAAGCGCCTGTGAATACCCCACTAATGTTCTTGACATCACTCATACGGTCACGTTCACTACGCTTGGCCGTAGCCAAAATATATTCCGCTACAGCTTTTTTTTGTTCAGGAGTAGTTATTTTTTTTACCAATTCATGTTCTGGGGCCAAAGTCATAAAGGTAACGCCAAATAGTGTGTCAGGACGAGTGGTAAAAACCGAAATTCTAAATTCTGACCCCGATTCATTTTGGGGCTGAATTCTGAATTGTATAGATGCTCCCACCGATTTCCCAATCCAGTTACGTTGAATATCTTTTAAGTTATCTGTCCAGTCAATCCGGTCTAAACCTTCCAACAATCTTTCCGCATAAGCAGTAATACGCATGGACCATTGTTTCATTTTCTTTCTAATCACGGGATGTCCACCACGTTCCGAAACACCGTTGACTACTTCGTCGTTGGCTAAAACAGTTCCAAGAGCAGGACACCAATTCACCTCAGTATCAGAGAGGTAAGTTAAGCGATATTTTAGTAATATTTCTTGTTGTTCTTTCCAGGAAAATGCTTTCCAATCTACAGCATTAAAACCGGGAGTATCCTCGTCACAAGCGGCATTAATACGATGATTGCCTTCACTTGCAAATACTTCCTCTAACTCGCTAATAGGCCTTGCTTGATCGGCATCTTTACAGTAATACGAATCAAAAAGTTGCTTAAATATCCATTGAGTGTGTTTGTAATATTTAGGATCTGAAGTACGCACCTCCCGACTCCAGTCAAATGAAAAACCTATTTGATCCAATTGCCGACGATAAGTAGCAATGTTTTCTTCCGTCGTTTTGGCAGGATGCTGGCCGGTTTGTATGGCGTATTGCTCTGCCGGAAGCCCAAAAGAATCATACCCCATAGGATGCAACACATTAAAACCTTTATGACGTTTGTAACGTGCATATATATCTGAGGCTATATAGCCCAGCGGATGCCCTACGTGTAAGCCTGCACCAGAGGGATAAGGAAACATATCCAACACATAAAATTTTGGTTTAGCCTCCTCTAGCTCCCCTGAAGGGGGAGGATTATGGGCTTTAAAAGTTTCATTTTTTGCCCAATAAGCTTGCCATTTGGCTTCAATGTCGTTAAAATTATATTTCATCTGCTTATATAAATCGAGTTTGAAAATTTTTTCTAATGTCCGCAAATTTAAGAATTCCATTTGTAGTTCGGGGTATTATGGATTTAAAAGCTTCATCAAACATCTTTTTTAGTAATTTTGCAGAAATCTAAAAAAATGAAGTACAAAAGAGTTCTTTTAAAATTAAGTGGTGAAGCATTGATGGGTGAAAGGTCACATGGTATAGACCCAAAGCGTATCTCAGATTACGCCAAAGAGATTAAAGAAGCTGCAGATATGGGTGTTGAGTTGGCTTTAGTTATTGGCGGCGGAAATATTTATCGGGGATTATCAGGAGTTAGTGAAGGTATTGACCGCGTTCAGGGTGATTATATGGGGATGTTGGCTACCGTAATCAATGGACTGGCTTTACAAAGTGCTATAGAACGTGAAGGTATACAAACCCGCTTGTTAACAGCTATTAAAATGGAACAAATAGCGGAACCTTATATTAAAAGGCGTGCTGTAAGACATTTGGAAAAGGGCAGGGTAGTTATATTTAGCGGGGGCACCGGTAATCCGTTTTTTACGACAGATACGGCAGCTGTGTTAAGAGCTGCTGAGATCAATGCTGATGTGATTTTAAAAGGAACTCGAGTAGATGGTATTTATACCGCAGATCCTGAAAAAGATAAAACAGCAAAGAAGTTCAAACAACTTACTTTTAAAGACGCCATGAGTAAAGGATTAAAGATCATGGATATGACCGCATTTGCCTTGAGTGAAGATAATGAATTGCCTATTGTAGTTTTTGATATGAACACACCCGGTAATTTAATTAAATTACTTTCTGGAGAAGAAATTGGTACACTTGTTGAACATAAAGTCTAGGATTCTAACAGTATACTTGAATAATAATTTTTCTATTTGTATTTTTGAATAACTAAATATGTAAACCATGAATGAAGAAATTCAATTTATTTTAGATAGTTTAAAAGAGAATGCAGAAAAAACCATTTCGCATCTTGAAAAAGAATTTAAATCCATACGTGCAGGTAAAGCCAATCCTTCTATGCTATCCACGGTGTCTGTTGATTATTATGGAAGTATAACCCCCCTTAATCAGGTAGCCAATATCAGTACAATGGATGCCTATACAATTACTGTTCAGCCTTGGGAGAAATCCATGATTGGAGAGATAGAAAATGCCATTCGAAATGCCGATTTGGGATTCAACCCTACGAATAACGGTGAAAGTGTAATCATTAATGTACCTGTTTTAACCGAAGAACGGAGAAAAGATCTTGCTAAACAAGCCAAAGCAGAAGCTGAAAACACCAAAGTCAGTTTGAGGAATGATAGAAGGGAAGCGATACATGAATTAAAAAATCTGGATATTTCCGAAGATTTAGAAAGTAATGTTGAAATAGATATTCAGGTAATTATTGACAAATACACCAAGATTATTGATGAACATTATGAGGTTAAAGAAAAAGAAATAATGACTGTTTAAATATTTATTACCAAAATATATTAAAGCTGTTTATGTTAATAGACAGCTTTTTTTGTAGTACTTGTTACATTGAATAAAAACGAATACCGGTATTTTTGTCAAAATATTTTATAATGAGGCTTTTATTTCATCTTTTAGTTTTTAGTTTTCTATTGTCTTCATTTATCGGGAAAGCACAGTTTCAATGGGGCGCTACCGGTGGTGTTCAATTGAATTCTGCTATTCTCCCTGATGTCAAACTCAATGATAGTTGGGATGATATTCTGAATGGAGGAGATGTAGTTAAAGGGGTACCCCAATATGCAGATATTACCTATTCTTATAGGGTGGGAGGTTTTGTTAAAAAGGAAAATTCTTGGGGCTTTTCAGAAATAGAAGTTACCTATATGACCACTAAAATTTATAAAGAATGGCGTTTTGATGCCGGCCTTTTTGGAGAGCCAACAATCTCGGTATTTGACCGGGACTATACATATACAGATATTGCTATTTCTCATCAAATTTTCCTGAGTAGTACACGTAAATCATTTATAGGTCTGGGGGGGAGTTTGTCTTTCTTAATGAGTTACACCGGAGATGACGAACCCGTAAAACAGACAATTAATGTCTATATTAAACTAGGGGCAAAACTTAGTGACAAAGTAGCGCTTGTTGTACAGCCCACATTAGGGGTTTCGGAGGTGTATAAGGACACTTATATTCACCATTTGATGATGCCAATATCTTTTCAACTATCATTTAATTAAAATCATTCTACGGTCTTTCTGAAAAAATATCGGGAGGGTATTGAATAATAAGTAAAACCTTAACCCGTATTATCCATGAATTTTGAGTATGTAGCTGCAAAACGTCTGACTTTTGTAGTTATACAAGTGTATTACAAAAAGTTAGCAACGAAGTAGCTACGTACTCAAAATGCAAGTGATACCCAAATTTGGGTATGTAAAATAGCGATTAATAATTATTTAGGAAGCTCATATACAGTCATTTAATTATATTTAACAATATTTGCTATGAAAGATGCGGGTTAATTATCCATAACTCTATAGTTAATTTTTTGTATAAAAGTACTTTTTACGTTTTTCCCATTCATTTTTGCCGGCGTAATATTCGGAATTTTACCAAGTACTCTGGTAGTTTCTTTTTCCAAAGCTTTGTGAGGTGCGTTGGTTTCCAAAATTTCAATTTCACCAGATTTATTGATTAAGAATTTTACAAAAATACGTTTGTTACCAGGTGAAAGTCCTATATTTTGAGCAATTTCGGGGTCAAAATTTCTGGCTATGATTTTTCCAATATTATCTGACAGACATTTTATTCTTTCTTCATTATTCCCTTTACACCCGGGAAATAAGGGAATTTCTTGTACATCCATCATTCTATAGGTGCGTTCATCTTCATAATCCTTAGGGTCCATTTCCGGTGGGAAATCAAAATCTATATCAGTCCTTGGTTTTACGGGTTCATCAACATTAGATGTTGAAAAGATAGTTTCATTGGGATTGTCATTTTCTATTAAATTATTTTTATCAATAGGAGGTAGTTCCGGTGGCACCTTGACAGGTTTATCCGGTTTTGGTTCTTCAGGGGTGTATTCCGGAATGTCTAAATCATCATCAAAATCATTAGGAATAACAGGATATCCCATTTTATCTGCATAAATTGGTGTTTTAGATTCCAAGGCAATATACACCAAAAGTAATGATAGAACTAGCGCTAGTTGGAATAACAAAGGTGAAGCATTTCTTTTTTGAAAAAATTTCATAATAATTAGATTTAAATTAGTAAACAGGTAGTGTTTGGTTAGTCTACTTAGAAATAAATCTGTTTTTAAGAGAAAATATTACTATATTATGAATTCATCAATTAATATACCAAAAAAGAGCCGCACTAACATTTGTTAGTGCGGCTTATAAAAAGAAATTAAAAAACTTTTCTTATTCGTTCACGATAAAGCTGATTGGCAAACTATATTTTACACCCACAGGACGGCCTCTTTGCTTGCCGGGTTTCATTTTGGGTAATAAGCCAACTACTCTTTTGGCTTCAGCTTCCAAACGTTTATGAGGAGCTCTTGCCTTAATATCTGCTATATTTCCGTTTTTGTCAATTTTAAACATCACGAAAATTCTTTTTTTACCGGGAGGCAAACCTAAATCTTGTGCTAAGTCAACATTGAATTTTTTAGAAACAAATTTTTGTACATTCTTAGATAAACAATCTCTTAATTGTTGTTTATTTCCTGAACAACCTGGATATATTGGCACATCTTCAATCAAAGTAAAGGGTACATCTTCTACTACCTCTTCAACAATCTCTACCTCTTCGATTTCTTCTATGACGACCTCTTCTTCTTCACTGGTTTCGGTAGATTCAATAACGGTTTCTTCTATTTCTTCATCATCTTCTACTACTTCAATTTCTTCTAAAACAGGTGGTGGTGGTGCTTTTTGTTCGGGTTGTTCGGGTTCTTGAAGTTCTTGTTCTGTTTCAGGAATATCTTCATCATCATCATGTAAGTTGGCAGTATAAATCTGAACATCGTCACCGCCATCATCTAAGGTTTTGTATTCTATAGCTATATAAGCTAATAAAAGTGCTAAAACCAAACCTAGTAATAAGAACAATCTGTTATAATTCTCCAGATTAGCTTCAGGGCTTTTTTTAGATTCCATAATTTGTTTGTTTTATTCGTGTGCTAATTTAATAAAAATAAAAAAGAAAATACTAACTAAATATTTTAGTTTAAAGTAAATGTTGACCTTTTGGTTTTTTCTGTTTGAAACGAATCAATTCAAACAGTATACTTCCTATTATTAATCCTACTGTATTGGCAATAACATCAGCCCAATCTGCTGTACGGTAGGTGGTTATCCATGCTTGTAAAACTTCAAGAATTATACCAAATAATGTCAAACTTAAAAATACGGCAAAAAATACTTTTAGCTTGCTTTTAAGATTAACTATGCTTAACCATAATAAAATTAATATGGCATAGGCGAGTGTATGGAGTAATTTATCAGATATACTAATGGATGTAGAAGGTAGTTTATTGGGGTTGATCAAGCTCATAAATACAATTCCCAGTGTATATGAGCTGGTTATCCAAATAAGCTTATTCTGCAACCAAATCTTTATACGAAGCAGCATCTAAAAGTTTAGAAAGTTGGTCTTTATCCGTTAATTTAATTTTGACGATCCACCCATCTCCATAAGGATCTTGATTTACTAGCTCAGGCTTATCTTCCAGGGCTTCGTTAAATTCAATCAATTCACCGGAAACAGGCAAAAGCAGATCAGACACAGTTTTTACAGCTTCTATACTGCCAAATACCGCTTCTTTTTCCAGAGTTTCATCAAGTGTATCAACATCTACAAAAACTATGTCGCCCAATTCAGATTGAGCAAAATCGGTAATGCCAATATAGGCTTCATCTCCTTCTACACGAAGCCATTCGTGGTCATTTGAGTAAAGATAATTTTCAGGGATATTCATTGTATGGTTTTTAATTAATTTCCAAGATTATATTTAAAACTAATACCGGCACTAATGGACCTGCGGTCATAGCTGGTAGATATTTTATAGGCAGAGGCATCTTGAATGTAATAGAAGCCTGCTTGTATGTGTTTAGTTAAGGCGTAATCGGCAGTAGCTCGAATATTAAAATTAGTTTGTCCGCCGGTTATTTGATCGTTTTCTGCTGCATTGTCAATTCCAAAATACCTGACCATTGTAATATCATCACGAATGGAAGCATCTACTTTTAGGTCAAGGTCTCCTTTAAATTTCATTTTTTGACCTTTGAGCCTCATGGTGAACGGCAGGTCTTTGATCCTGTAGCCTAATCCAACTACGTATTCTGTACCATTGTTTTGGGTCATGGTATTATTGTTAAAATTCAAGGTAAACATCCTGTCGGTTTTGATACCTCCGGATATACTCAAAGAATTTTTCATCTTCATGTCTACCTTAACCAATGGTGAGAATTCCTCTATTAAACTTACGTTTGTAAACAATTTCTCATTTTGATAATTACCTGCTAAATCTAAATTGGCAGTAGGGTTATAAGGATCATACTGTAGATTGTTTGTAAAACTTAAAACAGAATATGACGAACGATAAGCGTGAGAAACTGAGAAATTTTTAAATCTTTTTTTGAACCATTTCATCTTCATCAATCCGCGGTAGCGCACTTGCCAGTTAGGGAGTGGGATATCACGGAAAGGATTAAGATTTATTTTATCTATAGATTGTCCGGAGTAGGCAGATAGAAATGCCGGCAATACCACTTGCTGGCTGGTGGGCCCATATCCTGAGATATTATACCCACTATCAGCCGCTAATCTTTCTGATATGATATCTCTGTTATTTTTAAATTGCTGGAAAATAGCATCCGGATCATCAAAGGCAGTACCTAACATAAAAAAGCTCATGCTAAAGTTACCTGATTCTGAAGTGATGCTCTCATTGAAGTAAGGCTTATTTGTAAGATCACTTACTATTGGATCTATTTGTTCTGATAAATTTCTGGTATAAATTTTATTGGCTTGTACATCAATATCAAAATTCTTAAATGGGCTTACCTTCGCGGTTAAATCTAATTTGTCGTAATGGGTGCGGCTATAGATTTTACTGTAATAAGCTTCATCATCTGTCAAATCATCAGGATCATAGATATTGCGGGTAAGCAACCAATTATTTTCCAAAGCTTTATTACGTATATCTACTTGACTACCAAACACAAAACCAAAAGTTGGAGCCAGTCCGCCAGCATAATTATGACGACCTAAAAAGCCGGTTTGAGGTGTATAACCAGGTAATAAAGTACCATTATTTTCTTGATAACTTACTTTGATATTTTTTACAGAAGTGGCCAGATCATAAACAAATTGTGCAATAGGGTTTACTCCTTTTTTTGATTTGCTCGAGTTTCTACCACCCTGTTTAGCACCAATTTCTTTTCCATTTTCTTTTCCCGATTTGCCTTCAGTCATGCCTTTTTCACCGGGTGATTCGCCTGCACTCATTTCTTCAGCATTTTTCTCCTCGCCGATCACAACTTCTTCTCCTTTTTCCTTCATCTTCTCTTCTTTTTTGGCCAGACGTTTTTCTAGTCTTTCTTTACGTTTCTTTTCTCGGATTCGCTGCATTTTTTTACGCTCACTGGCGGTTCTAAGCAATTTAGGTAAGCCCAATTCCTGATAGAACTTGTTCATGTTCATTTCAGCAGAAAGATTATGTGTATTGGCATTTTGAACGGTATTTCCTATTTGACTTACATAAGATTTTGAAGCTGCCTGCCAGTCAAAGTCTGCGGTGTAAGCATAGTTTGACTTGATGAATTTTAAAATAGGTAATTTATCTAAAGGCAACTGGTAAGAAGCATCTAAGCTTTGATGATAGTGTGTAGGTCTCCCTAGATTAAAGAAATTATCATATAAAGCTATATTACTGGTGCTTTCAAAATCATCGTAAACATGGTTGTTGGTCGCGTTAAAATTTAGCCGAATGGATTTGGTTGGTTTATAACCTAAGCTATAATCCCAATCAAACAAGAAATTGCGTTGTTTTAAAGTAGGCAATGTAGAAAAACCGGCATCCTGAACTAAAGTTCTGTATAATTGTTCATTATATTGCCTGAAAATGCTAGAATTTACCGAAAAATCACTTGGTAGCAAATTGAAATTTAAATCCTTAATGGCCTGTAATTTTTTATTTTTAAACAATTTAGATTTGCTAAACGGCTTTACTTCAAAAGGTTTAAACGAATAATTATAACTAGCTGCCAATCTAACATCCTGATCGTTCAATTTTTCAACATTATAGTCGCGGTGTTCTACTTCGTTGAATGCATAGGAAACAGATAAATTTTCCACATCATAGAAACGTGCTTTTTTAGTGGAATTGGGGTTTCGGTTTTTCTTGACATTAATAAGACTTATGCTGGTACGTTTCGTATAATCTTGTGCTTTGTCTCTATGTGGACTATTCTGTTCATTGGTATCTTCCATCAAAATGTCCTGGTATTGCCCATCATATTTCGGGTCGCGTATTTCTTCACCTATACTGAAATTTAAAGGCACTTGAATGCCCCAATTTTCCGGCATGAATTTACCTACATTAATACTGCTCACCGCATCGTATTGCTTTACTTCTTCCTGGCTTCGTTCATTGACGGATTGATCTACATTTCCATAGCCAATGGTTGACATACGTCCTGTTACAGAAAGGTTCATCAAGTCGGTCATATTGGCATCAGCACTTACTACAGCACTCCAGCCTCCTTCGTTATCAAAATCGGAAACACGAAGTTCATTAAACCATATCTCAGCTGTTTGCGAAGTGCCGGATTTATTTTTAATACCCAGCATGATGGTTTTAACTTTACCCAAATTTGGAAAACCTTTGACACGCAGGTTGTATACAGCATCATTGGCTCCGGCAGTAGCTACAGATGGGAAGAGTTCGTTGTTTGCTGCTCCTTCTTCAAAACGTTGAAGTTTTAATTTTTTTAAAACTTCTAAATCTATGTTCAACTCATTTTCATCTGGCCATACAGTTGAAGCACTAGCATTACTATATTGCCCATAAGGCGTAACTTTTAGTGATTTTTCTATTTGATAATAGTTATCACTTAAATCACTACCTATTCTCACTACGGCTACTAAATTATCATCATTAACGTCCGGTCCTTCGGCATGGATAAACATTTGTAGTTTTTTAAACATACGCAGGTCAAAACTTACATTTTTGAACAGGCCTCGAGCCTCTTCATTTTCTAAATCTCTAATTTTAAGAGAAAGGGATTGTTCATTCTGTAGTTGTACTGTTGTAGTACCTTGTAGTCTTTCGCGTTCAATACCCGGAGGTAAAACATAGTTTACAGGTGTTCGTTGATCATTTTCTTCTATATTGACTACACCAGACTCAAAATTACCCAATTCTTCTTCTCCAACCAAAGGTTCATCGGGGTCATCAAAGTCAAATTTATAACGGCGCCATTCACCACGTACCATTTCCATCTCCCCCATACGCACTACTACCGGCATTTTAAAATTGGTCAATATCAAACGCATAAAGCGAATGGAGTTAAAATTGCTTATTCCGGCAACAGATTGTCCGGCAGCAACCGGAATACGTATTTGGTACCATATAGGTGTAATAGTTTCTCCATTGGCTAATTGCACACTTTGGCCATCACGTTTATCCACTAAATAAGGTGTTTGTCCTACAATCATTTGATTCGGAGGTAATAAGGAAATTTTATATTCCCAGTAGCTTTCTGCCGTACTCATGGTTTGGTCTTTATTAATATCCTCTACATCGGGATATTGGGTAGCCATGGTGGGATAGGATTCGGGTGACATACTTACTGTAGGAGAGTTGCCTTGAGTTCGGCAATAATTTTTATACCTTGTGATAATGGAGGCTTCTTGCTCATCAAAATCAGAGCCTCGATAGAAATGAAAGTTATCGGAAAAAGGATCCTCTTGGGCTTCAGCTCGAGCCCCTGCAGGTAATGCATTAATATAAGCTTGTATATTGGCAAATTCACTAGATTCTCCATTAAAGTCAAAACTATTTTCTTGTTCATCAGACAAACCATCTAAACCAACATCTTGATTTAGGCGATGTTCATCATTATCATCAAAGGTGTTTAATAAAGAAGGATTTTTAGGTATTCTTCCCCATATAGTTTTTTTAAAAGTGTCACTAACTCCGTCTTCCGGTAAGCCATTTTCAAAGGTCTTGGCACCATCCGGTAAGACATCTTCTGATACATTACCGAGATGCAAATAGATATCGCCTTGCCAGTTTGTGGTATCTTCCGGATTTACACCGGCGGGCAAACCCTCTTCTTGAGTAATGGAATAATTGGTAAAAGGATCTAAAAGCCAAAATTGCACATATTCAATATTAGAATTTTCAAAATCGGTGATGGTTAATGGCCGGGTAATCCCACCCCAACGTTCTTCAGGATTATTAAACAAACCATCATCATTTAGATTTTCTGTGTCAAAATTATAAGAACCTCTTTCATTAGGGAAAAAGGCAAGGTTTAGGGTTCGGATATAAGGAGACTCTGTATAATCCTGTTCGTCTTGGGGAAATAACTCATCATTAAATATCTTTCTGACTTCGGCACGGGATAATTCTGCATTATCAATATGAGCCGGTTTATTTCGTCCATACAAGTCATTATCTATATTAAACCAGGATAAACGAGCCCTGTTTTTATTTGCCCCCAGAGGGTCATTAGGTACAATTAAATCAGAGAGTTCATTGCTGTTTTGTGGTACGCTCGCGAGAAACCATAATTGTTCAGAGCGTGTTTGTAAGGGTGTTTGCGTGCCTTCAAAGTCGTCAATATAGGAGGCTGCTTCACCATTCACGTCTATTTGTCTTGGTGTGCCGGGAATCAAATAAGCTACGTCTCCACGAATTGAGAAATGGGAAGGGGTGTCTGATTTACTAAAGGGTAATCTATTTGCTATACGTGATAAGAATTTTGATTCTGTATCATAGCTGGCATTCAAACCGAATACAGAATTTTTAATAGGTTCAGATCCAAAATTTACTTTTTGGGTAAAAGGTCTTTCATTGAGATGTAAGAAAGAGGCACCGAGCTGAAAATTGTCAGAGAATTTATGCTCTACATCCACCCCAAAAAAGCTACGTCTGTCTTGGTTAAAAATAGTATTTTGCTCTACTGAAACATTAATAGGTGCATTAGAAGCTTCAATGGCTGGATTGATTATTTTAACCCGACCTATTTGATAGTCAACTACATAATCAACTCCTTCTACTAACTCACGTCCACCGCTGGTTACGTGAACAGATCCCTGAGGTACATTAAAGGCACCTAATGGAATACCACCACCACCTTCGGATTTAAAGTAACCTTTGATAAGGTACTTATCTTTTTGTTGATAGGTGTTTTGTACTTCACTTTGGGTATATTGATATAATTCATTAAATACAAATCGATCATCGTCTGCATCCAAAAGCCCATCAATAAATGACCCAAAAGGTTGTATTTTAGGGAACATTAAGACACCTTTGTCAGGAAAGATTGTTAAGCCTGATATGAAATCAAAATAACCATCACCACCTTCCACTTCATAATCGTTTTGGTCTAAGCGGTCAATATATAGCAAATTTAACAAAGTTCTTTCTCTGATTGGGTCATTAGTGCCGACACCTGTAATTGCGGATTGTAGCGTATTGGTGGGAACTCCTGTTTCATTGTTTTCATACATTACTTCCAGTCTAAAACCTTCTTCAGTCAATTGATAGGCTTGTAGGTTATAGAAGTTTTTCATCATCAGGTGCCAAACGGGTTGTTCAGTTTGAATTAATTCACCTCTTAATAATTTCACAACAAGATTTGCAGGTGCGATAATACCATCTTGTGATAATTCACCTACTTTATATACTTTATTACTACCATTAATAGTATATTCAAAAGCAACGGCCAAAGCATCGCTTTCTGCCAAACGGCGGTTTAAGGAAATATAACCCAATTGACGGTTGAGGTAATAGTCCGAGCCTTCCATCAATGGCCGTGCATTGGTAATGATAGAATAGTCTCTACCTTGTTGCATGGGATTATCTTCAATAATACCGTTAAAAGCATCCTTAACTGTGATAACATCACGAATATCTGTACCAGTCATTACAGTATTTAATTCGTTAACATCATTATAGGGATAAAAGGGAAATTGGGCTTCGTTAGGATTAATATTTATATTAGTATTTCCAATATTACCGGCAGCGATATTTGATTCCGATAAATCCTGGATAGCGACGACACTTCTAACATTGTTGGTAGTGTTATTTGTATTGGTTACCCAAACTTCCAATTTGGTAATTTGAATAGGGGAGTTGATCAATGGTAACTGCTCTAAAGCACTGTTGAAATTGTCTTTAAAGTATTGTGCCAAGAAAAAGTGTCTGTTGGCATCATAATCGGAGGCGGCTAATTCAAATTCTTCAACTACTGCGCCACCTTCGGCCTGTACAGATTTGGATTGGGATTGTTGTTTAGCATAAACCGTAGATACGGTGGTTTTTCCAAATTGTAGAACTGTCCTGAATCCAAAGAGGTTTTGCGCCCCGGTGATTAAAGAATTTTGAATAGGCATACTCACATTCCCAATATCAATTTTTCGGATAATGCCGTCATCGTCATATCCGGCACTGGGGTCGAATTCTATTTTGACAATATCCTGAAAATCAAAGGTAGACTGCGTGTCATAGTTGGCCGATACTTTGAGACGTTCCCCTACATGCGCCATCACACTGGCTCCTACATTTTGGTCAAAATCGAAAAGTGTGGGTTTACGGTTACTTTCATTGAGGTTGGGATTGTCTACTTCCTGATGTAGAACCCCCATTTTGATGTCGATATTTCCCTGCATGTCCACCTCGATTTTATTACTACCGAAAAGGCTTTCAAAGAAGTTGGAATTTACATAGTAGGTAGGTAAGAGATCTTTTTGGGCTTTTTGGTTCTTTTTACTTTTACTTCCGGCAGCACTAACTTTTCCTTTATAATAATCATGCATGTCTTTTTTGAGGCGGTAATTACTATACTCCTCCGGAGTCATGAAGATAGGGTATGTAATTTCGTAGTCTCCTATTTTAGTCACAACTCTGTAAGCATTATTCTCTTTGTCGTAAATAATATCGTAATTGTCAAAATCATTTAAATATAAGCTACCTTCCTGAAAGGTGCGGAAATTGTAAGGAAGGTTTACAATTGAATCGGTGGGGATAGAATCTTGTGGTTCTTGAGCAAATATAGCCAGTGGCCCTATAAGAAATAAGAACAGTAAACGGTAATTATATGTTATCTTTTTCAAGAGAATAATATTATAGGTTTTTTAATGCATTTTTGATGAGGCCTTCTATGTCCATAGAAGGATTTTCCCGTAAAATCTTATCCACAATTCGCTGGGTTTGTTTACGGGAAAAACCTAATACATCTAAAGCAGATAACGCTTCTTCTTTAATTGTATTGTCTGTAGGAGATGAAATCTCATCCATATCATAAGTTTTCAGCATTTTATCTCTCAATTCGATAATAATGCGTTGTGCTGTTTTGGCACCAATTCCTTTGATTGATTTTAACAAAGCGGCATCATCCTGCGTAATGGCTTGTTGAATTTCCTTTGAATTTAAGGATGACAGCATGATTCTGGCAGTGGCTGTTCCCACACCGGAAACAGAAATAAGGAGTTTGAAAACCTCCCGTTCCATTTGGGTGGAAAACCCATATAAAGACTGGGCATCTTCCCTTACATGGAAATAGGTATATAATTTAACCGCTTCTACGTCGGGTATTTCTGCATAGGTTTGCAAGGAAATATGTATATAATAGCCTATACCGCCTGCTTCTACAATGACATACGTCGGATTTTTTTCAACGAGTTTTCCTGAAATATGTGTTATCATTTAGGCTGAAATATATAAACTCCAAAAATAGGAAAAATAATGATTATAATATACAATACTTATTTGGAGGTCAATTTTATAAGTACTTGACAAAAGAACCCCATTTTTTGTTTTTAGTATAATTGAAATCAGTTTCATTTAGATACGCTTCTCTTTCAAAGCTGATACTTCTATAGGCCTTATCCCATTTTCTTATTATAATTAGGCGAATCAGAAATTCTATAAAATACCAAATAAAGAAAGGAATCCATAAAAGTTCTATCTGTTGTTTGAGATGGATTTTCTCATGATTTAGTAGTATTTTATCTGCTTCAGATTGCTTTGATCTTATGAAAATAAATGGCCAAATAGCCATAGCATTGTATCTTTTGCTTAGAAACTTGGTAATTATAATCATCGCATTTTTAATATCTAGGTTTTTAAAAACAGGTTCAATTACAAATTTAATGGAAAAAATAAATTACAAATCCCAATTATCAAATAACAAATATAAATACAAACTACATAGCTAAAATATTTCAAAAAAAATGATTTTTTATGGTCTAAAAAAGTATCAATATCATTATTAGCCTTAATTTTAGGCTGATTATAAGTTAATTTCCTTAAAATTATGTAATTAAAAACTTACATTATTTTTACTTTTTTTAATATTTGTAGATTGATTATTATTTGGTATTTGGTTTTTTGATATTTGGTGCTTTAAAAAAAGTTCTACCAAATTTGTAGTATAACCTAAAACAATACAAATTATGAAAAAAATGTACATTTACAAAGTTATAAAATATTAAAAAAATGTCAGCGGCAAATAAAGAATATAAAAGAGTAACGGTTAAATCTCTAACCGAAATGAAAAAACATGGTGAGAAAATAGCCATGCTTACTGCTTATGATTATACTATGGCTAAAATTGTAGATGGATCTGGTGTTGATGTAATATTGGTTGGAGATTCTGCTTCTAATGTGATGGCCGGCCATGAAACCACGCTACCACTTACTTTAAATCAGATGATCTATCACGCCAGTTCTGTGATACGTGCCGTAAACCGCGCTTTGGTCGTCGTTGATTTGCCATTTGGATCTTATCAGGGAAATTCAAAAAGCGCTTTGGATGCTGCTATCAGAATAATGAAAGAATCTGGAGGCCATGCCGTAAAAATGGAAGGCGGCTTGGAAATTAAAGAATCTATCATTAGAATTTTATCTGCCGGAATTCCTGTCATGGGGCATTTGGGATTAACACCACAATCCATTTATAAATTTGGGACCTATACTGTAAGGGCAAGAGAGGAGGAAGAAGCTGAGAAGTTAAAAGGAGATGCTAAATTGTTGGAAGAATTAGGTTGTTTTGCACTTGTGCTAGAAAAAATACCTGCAAAATTGGCTGCAGAGGTAGCCGCAGATATATCCATTCCTGTCATAGGAATTGGGGCTGGTGGTCAAGTTGACGGTCAGGTTTTGGTGACGCATGATATGCTCGGTATGACCCATGAATTTCACCCAAGATTTTTAAGAAGATATCTTGACTTATATACTGAAATGACCGATGCTTTTAATAGCTATATTAAAGATGTTAAAAATGGGGATTTCCCAAATGAGAAGGAGCAGTATTAGTAGGCAGTTCTAGGTCTACAGCCCTAAGTACTGCCAACTGTAGACTACCAATTGATGGCTGAAGTATGCCTACAACAAATTCTTCCCTGGGTCCCAATACATTTCTTCAAAATTTTGGATTTTATTATTTTTAATGACAGCACCTTCGCTTTCCAATAATTGTTGCATGAGGTTCGTGCCATCAAAATGAAACTTTCCGGTGAGCAATCCTTTTCTATTGACTACCCTATGAGCTGGAATACTTTCATCAGAATGGGCAGCATTCATAGCCCAACCCACAGTTCGAGCAGATTGGGGACTTCCCAAGTATCTGGCGATAGCTCCATAGCTTGTTACCCTCCCGTAGGGAATTAGCCGGGCAATTTCGTGTACTTTGATAAAAAAATCTGATTTTTCGGACATTTTTTAACTTACTTTTCTTCCAGCTTGAATTGTATGTAAGTGATGGCTTTATCTTTTGCTAAAAATTGTTTTTCATAGAAGGTTTGTACTTCCGTTACGATAGAAGGATATCCACTACTGTTATACACATCATGGTTTGCATAAAGTACCTGATAATTCAATCCGTGTAATAATCCAAGAGTATAAGCATGCATAAATTCGCTATCTGTTTTTAGATGTAATAAACCTCCTTTTTTAAGTATGGTCTTGTATTTTTCTAAAAAACTGAGGTTAGTTAAGCGGTGCTTGGTCCTTTTGTATTTTATTTGTGGGTCTGGAAAGGTAATCCAAATTTCATCAACCTCCTCTTGGGTAAAGCAAAGATCTATCAATTCTATTTGAGTTCGTAAAAAAGCAACATTGGGGATGTTTTCTTCCAAAGCAATTTTGGCACCTCGCCAAAAACGGGCCCCTTTGATATCCACACCTATGTAATTGACATCAGGGTTCTTTTTCGCTAATGCCAGGGTGTATTCCCCTTTTCCACAGCCAAGTTCTAAAACTATCGGATTATTGTTATTAAAAAAAGTATGCCATTCGCCTTTGAGTGAGAATCCGTCAAATATTTCCTGACGTGAAGGCTGAATGACATTGTTGAAGTTTTCGTTTTCCTGAAAACGTTTTAATTTATTCTTGCTACCCACAATAGTTCACTATGCAGTATCCTCTTTCCCTTGTCTTTTGTAGGCATACATTTGTGACATCCAATAAAAAAGAGCTATAAATCCGACACCGATTAATATCCAGTTCACAAAATTTGATGTCCACCAATTTTCAATGGTCAATCTAAAAAAATTATAAGGGATGAATAATACGTTTTCGAAAAATTTCCCGATCAATTCCCAAATATTGTTTGCTAACATAAGTTTCAATTCTTTACTTTGCAAACATACATAAAGTTTTTTTTCAAATCAATATGTCGACACGAGATTGTTTGTAAAATATTTTATTGATTGCGTGTGTGTGCGGATGCCGATCGGAGTCGAAGCGTCCGATTAACAAAATTTAAAGTAATGTTACTAACTGATTTTTATAAAAAATCTACACCAGGTGTTATCATAAGTCTGGTGTTTTTACAGTTTATTTACATAGTAATCTGTTTTTTCAAGTCAGATCTTTTAGACGCCCCTACTTTATTGACATTAGGAAATGTATTATTAGTTTTTTTGTTTTTTTCCTTTGTATTATTATTAGTAAATTTTATCATTGAGAAAAATGAATTGACTATTCACACTGCATATGGTGTCCTCTTATTTGTGATTTTCACAGGTTTTTTTTTCAGGTTTTTAAATATTAATGAATTTTCATGGGCTCACCTTTTTGTATTATTTGGAGCGCGGCATATTTATAGTTTGAGGACATTGAAAAATATAAAGTTAAAACTGCTTGACAGTAGTTTTTTTGTTGGAATTGCTTTTCTTATTTATCCACCAACCATACTATATCTGTTGCTTATTTATGTTGGATATTTTGTATTTATTAGGATATATGATAAGAACCTGTTTATTCCTTTAATAGGTTTTATTATCCCCGTTTTTTTAAGCTATACTTATTACTATGTATTTGATAATGTATCTGATTTTAAGGGTCTTATAGAGATTAATCTGGGTTTTAATAGTAACTTTTTTTCACAATATTATTTTGTGATCCCAATTATTTTTCTTGTATTGATGATCCTATTTTCATTCATCAATATATTATTGAACGAATCTTATTTTGAACGACAGGGGAAAAGAAATATAAAAGTTGTTGTGGCACACCTAATTATAAGCATTATTGTTATTGGTGTAAACTTAAATGATATAGCATATAGCATTCAGTTTATTTTACTTCCGTCAGCCGTGTTAATTGGTAACTATTTATTTTTAATTAAGAAAAACTGGTTAAAGGAAAGTTTGCTTTGGTTGATTTTTATGATGAGTATTGTTATTGTTTTTTTATAAACAAATTCAGTCTATTTGGTATTATAATTTTTCCCCAAAAGCCAAATCACCGGCATCACCTAGTCCAGGCATAATGTAGCCGTGATCGTTGAGTACTTCGTCTATGGTTGCAATCCACAGATGTGTGTTTTCAGGCAAGTTTTCTTCGGTAAATGCTATACCACTTTTTGATCCAATTACAGAAAACACATGCAATTCTTTAGGTTGCCCGTGCGATAAAAGTGCTTTATAAGTGCTGACCAAAGATTGCCCTGTAGCTAACATAGGATCAGCCAAGATTAGAATTTTGTTTTCCATGGATGGCGATGCAAAATATTCTACACGAATCTCAAAAGTTCCATCGGGATTATAGTGTCTGTAAGCAGAAATGAAGGCACTGCCTGTATGGTCAAAATAGTTTAAAATACCGCTGTGCAGTGGTAATCCGGCTCTAAGTATAGAACAAACAAGCATATCAGCTTTTGCTAGTTGCATGGTTTTAGTGCCCAGTGGGGTAGTGATTTCTTTTTCTTGATAATCCAAAAACTGGCTCATTTCATAGGATAAAATTTCACCAATACGTTCAATATTACGTCTGAAACGCATAGGGTCTTTTTGAATTTTTTCATCTCTCAGTTCCGCAATAAAAGTGTTGAGAATAGAATTTTTATCACCTATATGATGTACTTGCATTTTTCATGGTATTAATGTAAAGGCAAAGATAAATGAATAAAATTATAAGTCCATTTTAGTTTTACAACGTTCTATTGATTCTTTAGCGGTTTTGATCGTATTATTATTCAATGTGGTTTTAGCACACTCTTTATAAGAGTCAATTGCTTTATGAAATTCGCCCATGAGTTCATACATAATACCATATTCATTATGTAGGGTTGCCTTATCAATACCCGGAACATTCATAGCATTCTCCAGGTGAGATTGCAATTCATCAAACCTTTTAAGGTAGATAGTAATACCGCATAATTGGTATATCCCGGACTGTAATGAGGTGCATATTTGATAGAGAGTTGATAGAATCGCTCTGCATCCTCAAAGTTTTTAAATTTAGTTTCGTGAAGCTATCCCAAATGATTGTAGGCTTTTCCAAAAGAAGGATCTTCTTGAATGATCTGCTCCAGTTTTTGAACGGCGGCATCATAAAGGCCATCTTTGATATCTAAATCTGCTGAATGAAATAATTCTTCATGAAGTATTGAATGAGACATTGAATTGCTTTATTAAAGATTATTGTAGATATAATAATGAAGTAAAAGTACTATATTAGTTTTAAAATAATGTTTAAATAGTTTATAATATCATTGAGGCACAAAAAATTACGCGTATTCAAAAAAAACATTGTTATAATTCAAAAAACATTTATATTTGCACACTCTTTTAAAAGAAACAGTCCTCCTTACCTGCCTGCCGGCAGGGCTCAGTAATTGAGCTTAACCTGATTCCGGTAGAAATTAGAGAGTAATAGCAGGTAATTAATGAGGTTTTAATCGTATATTCCTCCTTAGCTCAGTTGGTTAGAGCATCTGACTGTTAATCAGAGGGTCCTTGGTTCGAGTCCAAGAGGGGGAGCAGCGCGACACTAAACCATCCACAAAGTGGGTGGTTTTTTCGTTTACGAAAACTTGGACGAGAAGCGTTGTGCTGAGTTTATCGAAGTGTTTATCCCGAGTGAGGAACGAGTCGAGGGAAGTTAAGAGGGGGATCAAAACAAAAGGCTGTTACACGATGTAATAGCCTTTTGTTTTGATATATATTATTTAAAAATTAAAAAGGCCAAAAATTATTGTCATACCAAATTTCTTCTTTGAGGGCATCGTTAAGTTCATGTAACATTTTGGAATGCTCCCCCTCCCAGTCAGCGAGTATACGGTAAAGCTCTTTTTCATTGGGATCGGTTGCTTCTTTTGCGCGATCAGAGTAAAGTTTAACAGCTTTCATCTCAAAGTCTATAGCCGATGATATGGCCGCAGCTTCAAAACTGGCAGCATTCACCTCTTTTTTAAGTTGCTCGGTCAGCACTTTTAAGACGACAGTTTCTTCAGGATTTTCTTTTGGAGCATCCGGTTTGATAAAGCTGTGTTTTTTGGTATAGTTGATAAATTGCTTACTGAGGTACTCGATATGTTCGTCTTCTTCCTCCGCCATCATGGTAAATATTTTTTTGGCGGCAGGGCTGTCACATTTATCGGCTACATTGGAGTAAAATGCTTTGCCTCTTGTTTCGAGTAAGATAGCTTCTTTTAATATGTCTTCTGCGTTTCGTGCCATGGTATTTGTTTTTAAATGATTATTTATCTTCGATCTTTTCAGTGATTTTAGTTTCTAATTCTTCCATTAATTCAGGATTGTCAAGCAAGATTTTTTTAACGGCATCACGTCCTTGCCCTAATTTAGTATCGCCATAGCTAAACCAGGAACCACTTTTTTTGATAACGTCCAAATCTACGCCAAGGTCTATGATTTCACCAGATTTTGAAATGCCTTCTCCATACATTATATCAAATTCAGCAATTTTAAAAGGAGGAGCTACTTTGTTTTTAACCACTTTTACTTTAGTACGGTTACCCATCACATTTTCTCCGTCTTTAATCTGTGTTCGCCTGCGAATATCAAGGCGTACAGAAGCATAAAACTTCAAGGCATTACCTCCGGTGGTAGTTTCTGGATTGCCGAACATCACACCGATTTTTTCTCTTAATTGGTTGATAAATATAACGGTACACTTCGTTTTATGAATGGCTCCGGTCAATTTTCGCAATGCCTGCGACATCAAACGGGCATGTAAACCCATTTTCGAATCACCCATTTCACCTTCTATTTCACTTTTCGGTGTTAGGGCTGCCACGGAGTCGATTACAACAATATCTATAGCTCCAGAACGAATCAAATTGTCCGCAATTTCGAGGGCTTGTTCTCCATGGTCAGGTTGAGAAATGATTAAATTGTCAATGTCTACCCCCAGACTTTTGGCATAATACCGGTCAAAAGCGTGTTCTGCATCTATAAAGGCTGCTATACCTCCTTGTTTTTGTGCTTCGGCAATCGCATGTAGGGTTAAGGTAGTTTTACCGGATGATTCAGGACCAAAAATCTCAATGACCCTTCCTCTTGGATACCCCCCAACACCTAAAGCGATATCTAAGCCTAATGAACCGGAAGGAATAGCATCTATATCTTCTATAGCTTCATCACCCATTTTCATCACAGTACCTTTGCCGTAGGTTTTGTCCAGTTTATCCAAGGTAAGTTGTAAGGCTTTTAGTTTAGCAGCTTTTTCTTTATCGTTTGACATATTAATTTCTTGTTTATAAATGAGTTAATAGATTAAGATTTACTGAAATATAGTAGTAAACTACAAAGATAATCAATATTTACGATTTTTTATGCGTCCATTAACAAGCTTAATTCTAACCAACGGGTTTCTTTTTTATCAATTTCCGCATTGACATTTTTGAGTAATTCTCCGGCTTCAAATAGTCTATCTTCAGGAATGCTGGCATTGACAAAAGCTTGTTCTATCTTAGCTTTTTTTTCTGTTAGTGCTTCTAATTCTTTTTCCAATTGTTTGTACTCTTCTTTCTCTTTGTAGGATAATGCAGTTTTTGGGGAAATATTCTTAGTTGTACTATTTTTAGGTTTTTCGACAATTTTTGAAGACTTTTCCTGTTGGTCTATATAGGCTTTATAATCGGAGTAATCTCCTGGAAAATCTTGAATTCCGGATACTTCAATCACAAACAAATGATCTATTACTTTGTCCATAAAGAACCTATCATGAGAAACAACGAGCAAAACCCCCGGAAAATCTAACAAAAATGATTCAAGTATACTCAAAGTGATGATATCCAGATCGTTGGTTGGTTCATCAAGGATTAAAAAATTAGGATTTTGGATAAGCACTGTGCATAAATACAAGCGTTTTTGTTCACCGCCACTTAACTTTTCGACATAATCAAATTGTTGTTTTCGGGAAAAAAGAAAACGTTCTAAAAGAGATTCTGCAGAGATGCTTCGCCCTTTGGTTAATGGAATGTAATCTCCGTATTTGCGAATTACGTCAATAACTTTTTGTCCTTGATTGACTTTGATGCCTTTTTGGGTGTAGAAACCAAATTTTACTGTTTCTCCAACTACAACTTTTCCGGAATCGGGTTTGAGTTGATTGGTAATAATATTTAACAAGGTTGATTTTCCGCTTCCGTTTTTTCCAATGATTCCTATACGGTCTCCCGTTTTAAAAACATAATCAAATTTTACAAAGAGTTTTTTATCTGCAAAAGTCTTACTGATGTTATGAAGTTCTACAATTTTACTCCCTAATCGCTCCATATTGATTTCCAATTGCAATTGATGGTCTTGCCTTTTATTAATAGCTCTTTTTTGGGTTTCTTCAAAAGCATCAATACGGGATTTGGATTTAGTGGTTCTGGCCATTGGGGTACGTTTTACCCATTCCAGTTCTCTTTTGTACAAATTCTTAGCTTTTTCAAGTGTGGCTTTTTCTATGGCTAATCGTTCAGCTCTTTTTTCTAAAAAATAGGAATAGTTACCATTGTAACGAAATATTTCTCCCTGATCTAGCTCAATAATTTCATTACAAACCCTTTCCAGAAAATACCGGTCGTGCGTAACCATAAATAAGCTCATTTTTTCTTCAATAAGGAAATTTTCAAGCCATTCTATAATTTCCAAGTCCAAGTGATTGGTGGGTTCATCAAGTAGCAACAAATCCGGATTTTCTAACAGGCATATGGCCAGACTTAGCCGTTTTTTTTGACCGCCGGACAAAGTACCTGTAATTTGAGACAGATCGGTAAGTTGAAGTTTGTAAAGTATTTGTTTATAGGTAGTTTCAAAATCCCAGGCATCATCCTTGTCCATGGCATCGTGTGCTTGTTGATACGTAAGTGTATCATCCATATTTTGCAAGGATTTTTCATAGGTGGCGATGGTCTTTAAAATAGGATTTTCGGCTTGAAGGATACATTCTTCTATGCTGAGCTCAGGATTAAAATAGGATTGCTGTGAGAGATAAGCAACTTTGATCCCTTTGCGAACAACTACTTGCCCTGTGTCGGAGGTGTCTTT
>JANTFO010000021.1 GCA_024763365.1 Flavobacteriaceae bacterium | reverse complement strand
CTCTTCAGCTTGCTGTTCTTTCTTTGAAACTACATTTTTATTACAGGAATTAAAGATGAATAAAGTGATCACTAATAGACTTGTTATTAAATATGCTGATTTATACTTCATATATTACCAAAGTTAGATTACTAAAGCTGTAAAAGTACATGATTTTTATGAGAGTACGTTAATAGACTATAATCAAATAACAATACTAACATTTTTGTTTTCTGTATGCCAATGAAAGTAGTATCTTTGCCTACTTTTAAAGATTTTTTCTATAAAATAGTCATATGAATTATCATTATACCAATCGAAAATGATTAAATGACTATTACAGGTGACCTTTAAAAACGATAAATTAAAAACACATGAAAATATCATACAACTGGCTAAAACAATTTATCAATATTGATTGGAATGTCGAAAAAACAGCTGAATTACTAACAGATTTAGGACTGGAAGTAGAAGGGATCAGCAAATTTGAAAGTATTAAGGGTAGCCTGGAAGGTGTTGTTGTTGGAAAAGTGCTGACTTGTGAAAAACACCCTAATGCCGACCGCTTAAATATTACAACAGTTGATGTTGGGAATAATGAGGTGTTATCCATAGTTTGTGGCGCCCCCAATGTTGCTGCCGGGCAAAAAGTACCCGTGGCAACTATAGGAACTAAATTATACGATAAAGAAGATAACGAATTTGTCATTAAAAAAGGTAAAATTCGAGGAGAATTAAGCCATGGAATGATCTGTGCTGAAGATGAACTAGGTCTAAGCGACGATCATGATGGCATTATGGTACTCGATGAAAAGGCAAAACCGGGTACTAAATTTTCTGAACTTTTTGAAGTAGAATCAGATCAAGTATTTGAAATAGGGCTAACCCCTAATCGTGCTGATGCCATGAGCCATTTTGGTGTTGCTAGAGACCTAAAAGCCGGCTTAATGCAACAAGGAATAAATCTTGAATTAATTACCCCATCTGTAACCAGATATCAACCTGATTTAAGAACTAAAAAGATTGAAATTGAAGTTGATAATAAAGAATTAGCGCCACGTTATATAGGTGTGACTATCAGTAATATAAGCATCAAAGAATCACCACAATGGTTACAAAATAGACTGAAAGCTATAGGTATTAATCCTAAAAATAATGTGATAGATGTAACTAATTATGTGATGCATGAGTTAGGGCAACCTTTGCATGCTTTTGATGCCGCTCAGATCAAAGGTGGCAAAATAGTTGTTAAGCAATTGCCGGCAGACACAAAATTCATCACCCTGGATGAAGTAGAGAGAAAAATCCATGCTGAAGATATCATGATCTGTGATGCGGAGTCCAATCCATTATGTTTTGGGGGGGTGTTCGGCGGTTTACTTTCCGGCGTAAAAGATACGACCAATACTATTTTTCTGGAAAGTGCTTATTTTAATCCGGTTTTAATCAGAAAGACAGCTAAAAGACATGGATTGAATACAGATGCATCTTTCCGTTTTGAAAGAGGTATTGACCCAAATTTAGTGGAATATGCGCTTAAACGGGCCGCCCTGTTGATCAAAGAAACTGCCGATGCAGAGATCACTTCAGAAATTCAGGAATTTTATCCTGAGAAATTTACAGATCACGAAGTAGTATTAGCTTATGATGATATTTATAAGTTAACAGGACAAGAAATACCTAAAGACACTATTAAAAATATTCTGGCATCACTTGAAATTAAAATCATCAGTGAAACAGATCATATTTTGGGCTTACGTATACCACCCTATCGAGTTGATGTACAGCGTAGTGCCGATGTCATTGAAGAGATACTTAGGGTTTATGGCTACAATAATGTCTCTTATTCGCAAAAACTCAATACGTCCATTTCTTTTTCAGAAATACCTAAAGAAAAATATGAGAATATCATAGCCAATCAGTTGGTATCTCAAGGTTTTTATGAAATGATGTCCAATTCACTTTCAAAACCGGATTACGATAGCTATTCTGAGAATTTAAAAGAGGAAAATGCCGTTCAGATACTCAATCCTCTGAGCGCCGACCTAGCCGGGATGAGGCAATCTATGATCTTTGGCAGTTTAGAAAGTATTGCACATAACCTCAAAAGAAAACAACCCAATATTCGTGCCTTTGAATTTGGTAAAACTTACCACAAATACGGAGAAAAGTATACGGAAACCAAGCATCTTTCCCTTATCACAAGTGGTAATCTTTATGAAAACCACTGGCAACATCAAGCTGAAAAAGGTGATTTCTTTTATCTTAAGGCTATCGTTTATGCTATTCTTGCTAAAGCAGGAATTGAATTTCCTAAGATCAAAGCACTTAAAAATGATCTCTACAATGAAGGGATGAGCCTCTTTAATGACAAAGTGAAAATAGCAGAGATTGGTTTAGTCAATCCAACAATTTTAAAAGAATTTGACATCAAACAAGAAGTAGTACATGCAGATATTTTGATCGAGAATCTCTATGAAATAATGTACGAGCAAACCATCAAGGTTTCTGAGTTACCTAAATATCCAAGTGTAAACAGAGATTTAGCGCTATTGGTCGATAAAAATATACAATACTACGATATGTACAAAGCTGCTTTTCAAGCTGAAAGAAATTTATTGGTAGAAATGGATCTCTTTGATGTATATGAAGGTGAAAAATTACCCAAAGGAAAAAAATCTTATGCCCTATCCTTTGTGTTGCGGGACCCCAATAAAACACTAAAAGACAAGCAAATAGAAAAGATCATGAACAAACTACAACAAACTTTTGAAAAAGAGTTTGGTGCCAGGCTACGAGCTTAATAACTTTGTCAAAGTTCAATACTTTGACAAAGTCACCCTTACTTAATATTTATTAACTTAGCAGCAGTTAATAGAATTCATATGAAATATATCAAATCGCTTGCTTTTATCATTCTAAGTCTCTATTCTTTTATTACTTATTCTCAAGTCGAAAGAGCTGAAATCATTCAAAACATGCATCATGAAATACCCAATGATGCCTTTATTCCCGTTGATAGAGCCCAAATGCAAAAATCATCGGCTTACACTTATAAAAATAGCACCATTATCACTACACAGGTCAATGTGGACAATGGAGGAAATAATATGATAGGTGATGCTGCGAATGAACCCTCTATTGCTTTTGACCCTACTAACCCTCAACGAATTGTCATAGGTTGGCGTCAATTTGATACAGTAAATAGTAACTTTAGGCAAGCAGGCTATGGATATACGCTTGACGGTGGTGCTACTTGGACTTTCCCCTATAGTATAGAGGCAGGTATTTTTCGATCAGATCCTGTTTTGGATTTTGATGCCGATGGTAATTTTTATTACAATAGTCTTACCGTGGTAGGTGGCAATGATTATCAATGTACGGTTTATAAAATAGAAGATGGTGGGACAGATTGGGATGCCGGTGTTTTTGCGCAAGGAGGAGACAAACAGTGGATGCGTATGGATAGAACAGACGGTATTGGATCAGGAAATAATTATTCATTCTGGACTTCCTTCTATAGTACTTGTGCACCTAATCATTTCACACGTTCTACCGATGGCAGTAATACGTTCGAGAATTGCGTAAGTATAAATGGAAACTTAAGATGGGGTACCCTCGCTGTCGCAAAAAACGGTGATCTGTATGTAGCGGGTGAAGGAAGCTATAATATTTCATTGGCAAAATCAACCAATGCCAAAGACCCCGCAGAAATTGTCACATGGGATTTTGAAACAGAAGTTAATCTCGATGGCTATATGGAAGGTTGGATACCAGTTAATCCTGCCGGACTTTTGGGTCAAACCTGGGTTGACACAGACAATTCAGATGGCCCCGGACAAGATAATGTTTATGTATTAGCTACAGTACATAGAATATCTAATGGCGATCCGGGTGATGTGATGTTTGCACGAAGTACCGATGGTGGCTTAAGTTTTGAAGCTCCCATCAGGATCAATACTGATTTGGGTAATAATTACCAATGGCTTGGTACTATGAGTGTAGCACCAAACGGTCGTATTGATGTGGTTTGGCTTGACACACGTGATGCACCGACAAATACGCCCAATCACTCTGCTTTGTATTACGCCTACTCTATTGACCAAGGGCAAAGCTGGTCTGAGAATGAACAAGTTTCCGATTATTTTGATCCTAATATTGGCTACCCGCAACAAGATAAAATGGGTGATTATTTTGATATGAAATCAGATATCCATGGAGCTCATTTAGCCTGGGCGGGAACTTTTAATGGCGAGCAAGATGTATATTATTCTTATATCACACCCGGAGAAAACATAGGTATGACAGAAATAGATACTGACATTGCCTACTGCAAAGTATTTCCCAATCCATTTAAAGATCATATAAATATAGAATTTTCACTTCGCGAAGCCTCCCGTGTAAACCTTGATATATGGAATACGCAAGGCAAAAAAGTAGCTAATTTATTTAAGGGAGAAAAAGATGCCGGGAAGCATCGTTTCAAATGGCAACCTAAAAATTTACAAAATGGGGTGTATTATGTTAGATGGCAAACCCAACTAGGCGTAAAAGTGCAGAAAGTAGTTATATCAAAGTAATAAGTTTATTATTTCCATAAAAAGCCAAACATCTTAGGGGCAAAAATGATGATTTCCACACAAAGGGCTGCCATGGCGGCAAACCATACCGCTCCGGCGGCTATGTCTTTGACAAAACCTATTTTATCATGGTGCTCATCATGTACAAAGTCACTAAGTTTTTCGATGGCAGTATTGGCAGCTTCTACTGCCAAAACCAATGATAATACTATTATACTCAACATCCATTCTGTAGCAGAAATTTTATAGTAAAAACCGGCAAAAATCAGTAAAAATGCCAAGATGATCTGTACCATACCACTGTGCTCTGTCGTCACAAATTTATAGGCACCAATCATCGCGATAAACCCACCACGGATTCTACCCCTTACAAATCCTAAATCTTGATTCTTTGTTGATTTCATCATTTAAATTTTTATAAAAAAGACAAACATAAAGTAATTTTCATAAAAAATCCGGTTACAGATAAAGTAACCGGATTCAAATATTCTTTAAAGACTATATCTTTATAAAGCTTTTAATACTTCGTCATAGTTGGGTTCATCAACAATTTCAGGGACCTGCTGAGTATAAGTTACCTTACCATCTTCATCTAATACGATAACTACTCTAGATAACAAGCCTTGTAGTGGTCCATCAACAATTTGAAGCCCATAATCTTTTCCAAAAGCACCTTCTCTAAAATCAGAAAGTGTAATTACATTGTCTAATCCCTCTGCGCCACAAAACCTGGCTTGCGCAAAAGGTAAATCTCTGGAAATACACAATACTTTGGTATTGGCTTGCTCTCCGGCTACTTTGTTAAAGTATCGCACAGAAGCCGCACAAGTACCAGTATCCAAACTTGGAAAGATATTTAATACCACTTTTGAACCTTTGAAATCTGCTAATGTCTTTTCACTTAGGTCTGCCGCTACAAGTGTAAAATCTTTTGCTTCACTTCCTATAACAGGTAATTCTCCTAAGGTGTTAATAGGATTTCCTTTTAATGTTATTTTTGCCATTTTTAAAAATTTTATCGTTTTTAATTAATTATAAAAATACTGAATAAATAAAAACGCACCAAAACTCTAGTGCGTTTTTTAAGTTAAGTTTTTAGTTTGTTTCCGAATAAATCATTTTAATGAGAAGATAAATAATCAGCTATACCTTCGTGAGTAGCTTTCAATCCATCTTTATCTGCATTCCAATCTGCCGGACATGCTTCTCCGTGTTCTTCTGTAAATTGTAAAGCGTCGACCATTCTTAAAGTTTCCTCTACACTTCTTCCGAGTGGTAAATCATTAACTACTTGATGACGTACTATCCCATCTTTATCAATTAAAAATAGTCCGCGGTAGGCAACCAATTCATTATCTGCTTGTAATTGATCGTTTTCATCGTAGAAAAAATCACCTGTCAAAACATCATAGTTCTTAGAAATCGTTTTATTGGTGTCTGCTACTATAGGATATTTAACCCCTTTAATACCACCTTCTTCTTTGCTCATTTGTAACCAACCCCAGTGAGATTGTTCTGTATCTGTAGAACAAGCCACTACAGCCACATTACGTTTTTCGAATTTTTCTATGTTATCTTGAAAAGCATGAAGCTCTGTAGGACAAACGAAAGTAAAATCTTTAGGATAAAAGAAAAAGATCACATGTTTTTTTCCTAAGTACTGGTCTAATGAAAACTTTTCGACAAACTCATTGCCGTTCACTACAGCCTGAGCTTCAAATCTTGGTGCTTTTTTACCAACTAATACAGCCATATTTGTTTATTTTTATATTTAAATTCATGGCAAATGTAATTTTTATTATACTAAATTTTTAAATAAATAATTTTAAAAATCTATTTACTAATAAATTCTATTGATTATAATTATTAAATATAGAAAGATCATTAAAATTAAGGCTTGTAATGATCTATAAAACTTTAAATAATTCTTAATTTCGCCACTTGTCCAAAAGACTATGCATTTACAAAATTACACCAAAGAATTTAGAACCAATATAAACCTTGCCTTACCTGTGATCATGGGCTCATTAGGTCATATTCTTGTGGGATTAGCGGATGATATGATGGTGGGGGTTATCGGCCCGGTTCATCTGGCAGCTACTTCTTTGGGCAATAGTTTGGTTTTTATAGCCATGTCTATTGGTATAGGTTTTTCTATTGTGCTAACACCTCTAATATCAGAGGCTGACGGTGCAGGGGAACTTGAAGAAGGTCGTGCTATTTTCCACCATGGCATGATACTCAACACTATTATAAGTATTATTCTATTGGCTATTCTACTCTTTGCCAAACCTATACTATTATACCTCAAACAACCTCCTGAAGTAGTAAGTCTGGCACTACCCTATTATACCATCGTATCCTTTTCCATGATACCTATGATGCTCTTTCAGGGATTAAAACAATTCTCGGACGGTATGTCCCGTACCAAATATGCCATGCGTGCAACCATCATCGCTAATGTGATCAATATTTTCATCAACTTCCTACTTATCTATGGTGTGTGGTTCTTTCCAAGATTAGAGATTGTAGGAGCTGCATTGGGGACTTTAATCTCAAGAGTGTTCATGTTGGTTATCTTATATTTTATGCTTAAAAGGGTTGAATTATTTAAATATTTCTTTACCGGTTTTAGCTGGCATAAAGTCAACAAAACTTACTTTTCAAAAATCATCAATTTAGGATTGCCTTCGGCTTTGCAGATATTATTTGAAGTAGCTGCTTTTGTAGCTGCTGTACTTTTAGCCGGAGTCTTAGGTGCATACCCACAAGCAGCTAATCAAATCGCTTTAAAGCTTGCCTCGACTACATTTATGGTAGCAGTGGGGGTTGGAGTGGCCGCAACTGTTAGAATAGGCAACCAAAAAGGAAAAGCAGACTTTATTAATCTGCGCCGTATTGCTTTTTCTAACCAACTGTTGATCAGCATGATTATGTTTGGTTTCTCTATTATTTTTTTAATTTTCAGGAATTATTTACCTTACGGATTTACACAGGAAATAGATGTTATTAAAATAGCTGCACAATTACTTATCATAGCTGCATTCTTTCAAATTTCTGATGGATTGCAAGCTGTCATTTTAGCCTCATTACGAGGTATTCAAGATGTATGGATTCCTTCCCTAATTACCTTTACAGCATACTGGATAATTGGGTTTCCGCTTAGCTACTACTTAGGCTTATATACCGAATACCAAACACTGGGTATTTGGTTGGGATTATTTTTTGGCTTAAGCACATCCGCATTTTTACTATTTTTACGCTTTAATCAACAAACTAAAAAACTAATCAGAGAAGCCAATGCAGCTACCTAAATTTTTATTAGCAGACCACTATCAATATTCAGATGCTATTTGGGTTATTCATACCGAATATCCAAAGTTTATCATCAATTTAGCCACTGATGAAGTACATTGGTTAGAAGATAATCTGGAACAAGAAAATGAAAATGACTTATCCCTGGAAATGCTGCAATTGATAGAAGCTGCAGGCATATTTTACGACCAACAAATGCAACAATATGAAAATGATGAAAATACTACTAACTGAAACCACCATGTATAATTCTCTTTACACACCGAGATATGATTATGATGGTTCTCCTGAAATCTATTCAGGATTACCTATAAAAAACAGAATTATAAACACCCGAAAACAATAATTGCCATATCTTACGTTTAAACTAAAATGAGAATCTACAGCATCGTCTTTTTTTTATTAAGCAGTTTTGCATTTGCCCAAGTAGGCGGCGAAGAGGTATATCTCTTTCTCAACCAACCAACCTCAGCACGACAAACAGCTATGGGGGGAGCAGTACTAACGCTAGTTGATGATGTCAATCAACCTTTGTGGAACCCGGCAAGTATAAACAATGATCTGGACGGTAAAATTTCGTTGAATTACCTCAACTACTTGACTGACATTAATTATTTTTCAGGCACTTATGCCTATATGGTTGATAGAAATATCGGAACTTTTCATAGTGGGCTTACATACCTCAATTACGGCTCATTTATCGGTGCTGATGAAAACGGGGTTGAAACGGGTACTTTTAAAGCTTACGACATGAGTCTGTCCTTAGGTTATGCACGTCAATTACCTTACCTACCTGTATATTTGGGAGCAAATCTGAAAATAATTAGCTCGGTGATAGAGCAATACCACTCCATGGGAGCTGCAGTAGATTTAGGGATCCTTTATTACGATGAAAGGAAACCATATAGATTTGGATTGGTTGCTAGAAATTTGGGTATGCAGATCACACAATATACAGATTTGAATGAAAAACTTCCTTTGCAAATCATTTTAAGCGGTAGTTTTAAACCTGAGTTTGTTCCTGTGAAGCTTTACGGCAGTTTAACCAACTTGCAAGAATGGCAAATAGCCTATGCCAATCCTTCAGACGCTACAACAGATTTTGAGAATAATACCATCCTGAATAAACCCGATTTTTTTAATAATGCTTTACGCCACATTGTGATAGGAGCTGAACTTTTTCCTGATAAACCACTAAACATCAGAGCGGGTTTTAACTTTCAGCGTGCTCATGAGATGAAACTCAATTTTACCCGTACTTTTGCAGGATTGAGTGCCGGATTTGGACTGAAATTTGATAATTTCCACCTGAATTATGCTTTTTCAAAATTCCACCCCGCGACAGATGCCCATACTTTTTCATTAGAAATCAACCTTTGACCAATGGAAAAAGCCAAAAATGACAAAATCACTATTGCCATTGACGGATATGCCTCAACTGGTAAAAGTACTGTTGCAAAAAGATTGGCAAAAGAGCTAAAATATATTTATGTAGACACTGGAGCTATGTACCGGGCAGTTACTTATTTTGCTTTACAAAATGATTTGATAAATAAAAACTACTTTAAAGAAAAAGAACTCATCGAACGACTTCCTGAAATTGATTTAACTTTTCATTTTAACCAAATTACAGAGACAAATGATATTTATCTAAATGCGGCTAATGTTGAAAAAGAAATTCGTAGTCTGGAAGTATCACACTATGTCAGTCCGGTTTCGGCTATTGCGGAAGTAAGAGAGTATCTTGTGAAATTACAAAGAGAAATGGGTAAAAACAAAGGTGTAGTAATGGACGGGCGAGATATTGGCAGTGTGGTATTTCCTGATGCCGAACTTAAAATATTCTTTACTGCTGAAGCCAAAGTTCGTGCTGAAAGACGACTACTTGAACTTCAGGAAAAAGGGGAGAAAGTAGATTTTGATAGTATTTACCAAAATGTATTAGATCGTGACCGTATAGACAGTAGTCGTAAAGAATCTCCACTTATTAAAACGGAGGATGCTTTTGAAATAGATGTCACCTGTATTAACAAAGAAGAACAATATCAAAAGGTTTGGGAATTGGCCCAAAATATTCTTATCGCAAAGACTAAAACAAGAAAATAATGCTGCTATCGGTCTAACCAACCTATTTTTTGAAATGGATTATATCAATATCAATAAAAAACTCTGGGATAAACGAACAGCTATCCATTACAAGTCAAAGTTTTATAATGTTACGTCATTTTTAAAAGGAAAAGATTCCTTAAACGCTATTGAACTAGCACTTTTAGGAGATATTAAAGGTAAAGATATATTACACCTTCAGTGTCACTTTGGTATGGATAGTATTTCTCTTGCGCGACATGGTGCACAGGTAACCGGGGTAGATTTTTCTGAAAAAGCTATTGAAAAAGCAAACTACTTAAACAAACAATTAAATACCCATGTAACATTCATCCAAAGTGATATTTACCAACTTTCTAATATCCTTGAGGATAAATTTGATATAATTTTTACCTCTTATGGTGTATTAGGCTGGTTGCCAGATATGAATAAATGGGCCCATGTTATTCAACATTTTTTAAAACCAAAAGGCACACTTGTGCTGGTAGAATTCCATCCCATCATATGGATGTATAGCAACGATTTTAATAAAATAGCTTATAATTATATGAATGATGGGCCCATTGTAGAAGATTTGGAAGGCACATATACCGATGCTGATAAACACATTCAAGAAAAATCTGTTAGTTGGAATCACGGTTTGAGTGAAGTGATCAACCCCTTGATAAAGTCTGGAATGCAAATTTTAGATTTTCAGGAGTACAACTACTCGCCTTATGATTGTTTTGAAAACACACTTAAGATAGCGGAGCAAAAATTTCAGATAAAAAACTTAGAAAACAGATTTCCAATGGTTTATTCCATTAAAGCACAAAAAAACAGGTATTAACTTAATAATACCTGTTTTAAAAAAGTTTATTCTAATTTGTTATAATTCTTTGTGGCATAACCACCAGTCTAAGCATTCTATTTCTCCTCTATCAGCTGCTGCTTTTCTATCTGCAACCATATCCATATCAGTGGCAGGAGGAACAATGACTCTGTCTTTAAAATGTTCATTATTAGGCCAATTAGCCGGCATGGCTACTTTTTTATCGTCTGAAGTTTGCATCCCCTTTACGACTCGTAATATTTCATCCATATTCCTCCCGAGTTCTTGCGGGTAATAAAGCATAATGCGAATTTTTGAGTCTGCATCTACGATAAAGACGGCTCTTACGGTGTTAGTTCCTTTGCCCGGGTGTATCAAACCTAAAGTTTCAGCTACTTTTCCGGTGTCGGCAATGATTGGGAATTTGATCTCAACATTCATATTGTCTTTAATCCACTCTTCCCATTTGATATGGGCAAATACCTGATCTACACTTAAACCAATCAATTCAGTATTCATTTTTCTGAATTCATCATATCTTTCTTGAAAAGCGATAAACTCAGTAGTACATACCGGAGTAAAGTCAGCAGGGTGGCTAAATAAGACAAACCATTTTCCTTTATAGTCTTCCGGGAGGTTTTTCATCCCTCTGGTGGTTTGTACGGTCATTGTTGGGAATACGTCTCCCAATAATGGGATTCCTTGTTTTACATCTTGTGTGCTCATATTTTTGTTTGTTTAATTTGACTGCCTGTTCGCTTCGGTGCATAAAATAGCAGCCAGGTTACTATTAATTTATATAAATTTTACTTTCCTAAGTAAGCATGGAGCATCCATACTACTTTCTCGGTCTCGGTAATATAGTCACTCATTTGACTTACGGTACCTTCGTCGGTAGCATCGGCAGCCACCGCTAATATTTCACGTTCTTTAGAGATCAATACGCTGAAGTTATCTACAACTGTTTTAACAATAGTGTGATCTACGGCATCTTCTTTATGAGACTTTATCTTACTTAATTTCAAATAATCCTCATAAGTATGTAATGGTGTCTGCCCCAAAGTAAGAATACGCTCCGCGATTTCATCGATCTTGACGATGGCATCATTGTAATACTCTTCGAATTTTTCGTGTAATTGAAAAAATTCTTGTCCTTTTATGTTCCAGTGGAAACCTCTCATATTTTGATAAAAAACCTGATAGTTAGCTAACAAGTCATTTAACATATCGGCTAATTTTGTTGACTTTTTGAAGTCTAATCCAATTTTGTTTTGCATATTATTGATTTTAAAATGTTTAAGTCTTTTAACAACACAAATATACTATGCATTGAGCAGCTAAAGCAACACAAAACAATCCTAAAATTTAATAGTTAAATAAATATTATTTATTGATGTTAAAAAAACTATATTTTCTATTTATCTTTCCGTTTGGCGTTCGGATAAATTTTTTAACCAATACTATTTCTTTGGGTTTTTCATAAGGATGTAAGCCGGCTTTTAAGAAAATGGCATCGTAATCTTGTGGAGTTGGATCTAAAGTCTCTAGCAACAAAACCGGTACAGTACCAAAGGTTTTATCGGGTTTTCCGTAGATAAAAAAAGGTTTAGCCATAAAAGGTGTTAATTTTTTTTCCAGCATTTCAGGATGAATTTTATAACCACCAGAATTGATTATATGGTCAAGTCTACCCAACCATTGAAAAGAAGTATCAGATACTATTTTTACCACATCATTAGTAATTATATCTTGCTTAGAAATCCTGGGAGCTTTAATTACTAAACATTTTTCTGAATTTTGCGTCACTTTAACATTTGGTAAACAATGGAATATGGCTTCTTTATCTTTCAAGTTTTTAAGAGCAATATGCGTAATAGTTTCTGTCATACCAAAGGATTGGTAAACATCAATTGGTAATTCATGAAGGTCTTTCTCTAAATCAAAGTTAAGCGGAGCACCACCAATGAGCAGTTGTTTAATTTGTGTCAGTTTTGGTAAGGATTTTTGAGCCTGTAGCGGTACCATCGCAGCAAAATCAAAAGACATATTGGTGTTTTTTAAAGGTTGGGAGTCCACCGGAACAACCCTAAGATGCCAACCTAAATGCAAAGCACGAACCCACTGCATTTTTCCGGCAATAAATTTAGAGGAAAGGCAATGTAATACTTTTGATTTCTTTCCCAGTTTAAAGAATTTACCCGTTTCTTCAGAACTGGCCAACATAGCTTTTTTGGAAATTTTAATATTTTTTGGTTTACCCGTAGAGCCGGAGGTTTTGGCAATGACATGATCTTTTTCATCAAACCAATCTTTTAAAAAAACATAATGTTCTGGAAATTTTTGTGCAACAAACATCAATAAGGTTTCTTGTTTTGTAAAGCATTTTCCTGCTAACTTAAAATCGGGATGTATATGTTGTGTTGACAATTAGATGGTTTTAATATTCGAAGGTACCCTTATCGGTTTTGATACTCAGTTTCTTTATCTTTGAAGCTTCCACCTTCCCTACAATTTGGGCTGCGACACCAAAGGATTCACTGATTTGTATTACTTCAGCAGCAATAGCTTGGGGCAGGTATAGCTCCATCCTGTGTCCCATATTAAAGACTTTGTACATCTCTTTCCAGTCGGTCCCTGATTCTTGTTGGATCAAATTAAACAGAGGTGGAATAGAGAACATATTGTCCTTGATAATGTGTAAAGCATCTATATAGTGTAAAATTTTAGTTTGTCCTCCCCCACTACAGTGTATAATACCATGAATGTCTTGAGGCGTATATTTTTCCAATATTTTTTTAATGATGGGCGCATAGGTTCTGGTAGGAGAAAGCACTAATTTTCCCATATCAACTGACACATCATCCAGGCGGTCTGTCAGTTTTTTACTACCCGAATAGACCAATTCATCCGGCACTTGCGAGTCATAAGATTCGGGATATTTTTCGGCTAAATATTTAGCAAATACATCATGCCTAGCTGAAGTTAGTCCGTTACTACCCATACCGCCATTGTAGGATTCCTCATAAGTAGCTTGTCCATAGGAAGCTAAGCCTACGATTACATCTCCTTCACTGATACGGGTGTTGTCAATGACATCCGTACGCTTCATTCTTGCTGTGATTGTTGCATCTACAATTATTGTTCTAACGATATCTCCTACATCAGCAGTTTCCCCTCCGGTAGTTTTTACTCCAATATCGTGTTGGTTTAAAAAAGTGACCACTTCTTCCGTACCTTCTATAATAGCTTTGATCACTTCACCGGGTATCAGGTTTTTGTTACGCCCTATAGTAGATGAAACCATCATATTGTGTGTAGCACCAACGCAGATCAAGTCATCAATATTCATAATGAGCGCATCTTGTGCAATGCCTTTCCACACAGACAGGTCTCCGGTTTCTTTCCAATACATATACGCCAAAGAGGATTTTGTACCAGCACCATCGGCATGCATAACGATACAATAATCAGCATCACCCGTGAGATCATCGGGAACAATCTTACAAAAAGCCTGAGAAAACAATCCTTTATCTACTCCTTTAATGGCTGCATGAACCTCCTCTTTAGTTGCCGAAACACCACGTTTAATATACCTATCTGACATAAAATGATATTTAAAATTCTGAATATTATTTAGTTAAAAACAGAAAATTCTTTGAAAAAAGATTGCCTGTGTAAAAATAAGTAATTATAAAAAACTATTCTTAATAAAATCTATTTATTCCCTATCAATTACTTATTCTTAACAAAAAGTTAAAAAAGTAAAATTAACTATTAATAATACTTGACAAATAAAATTATTGCCGTATATTTGTTCTGTTATTAGATTATATCTAATAATACTTTTTCTTTTTCATAGCAATTTTTCCCACTCAGTTTTTAATTGAGTGGGTTTTTCTTTTTAACTTATCTTTGCACAAGCAGATCGTCTTATCGCTCCGATAATAACTCGGAGAGGAAAGTCCGGGCACCACAGAGTAGCATAGCGGTTAACAGCCGTCGTCCGCCAATGGCGGATAGGACAAGTGCAGCAGAAAGTATGTACAGGTAATGCTGTAGTGAAATCAGGTAAACTCTATGCGGTGAAATGTCACGTATATTGAAGTGTCGTCTTTGACGAATAAGGTCTACTCGACCGATTTCAAGGGGTAGGCAGCTTGAGGTTGTTGGTAACAACAATGCCAGATAAATGATAAGAGTCCCGATGTATCGGGATACAGAACCCGGCTTATAGATCTGCTTTTATTTATCCCTTCTTTTATCCTCCCCAACACTTCGACTAAGCTCAGTGCAAGTGGGGAGTAAATTTTTTATTTTTTAACTTTCTAAAATTTTTGTAAATTTTTAGAAATTAAGGAAGTATCTCTATCTCCGAATACAAAGGAAGAAACTTTCCTTAGGGATTTTTATTTTTTAGTTTTTCTATGATATCCTTGATTGCTAAAGTCCATTGATTACCGGATGTCATATTTTTTAGGGTATATTTTTTAGTTTCCATTTCGGAAGTCCCCACTATCAATACCCATTTAATATTTCTTTTATCGGCATAGGAAAATTGTTTTTTCATTTTGGCATTATCTGGATATAATTCCGCTTTAATGTCGGCAGCTCTTAATGTTTTGATGAGTTGTAAACTATGTAAAGCTTCCTTTTCTCCAAAATTGATAGCGAGCAAATCGGGTTTAGGTATATCTACTTGATCGAACAAGTCCAACTCCTCCATCACCAGATAGATTCTGTCCAATCCGAAAGAAATGCCCATACCACTCATATTTTTTAAACCAAAAATACCTGTAAGGTCATCATAACGGCCACCTCCTCCTACACTGCCCATTGCTACCTTATCAGCCGTAACTTCCAGAATAGTTCCTGTATAATAATTCAAACCTCTGGCAAGCGTAATATTGGGATTCAAATGTGCTGTTCTTAAACCTATTTTCTCCAGATTTTCAAATAAGAAATACATATCTGCAATACCTTCTAGGCCTATTTCACTTTCTGCTAAAATTGTTTCCAACTGAGATAAAACTTCATTATAAGTTCCTTTTAAAGCAAACAGCGGTTGTAATTTTTGGATGGCATTTTCCTCAATTCCTTTTTCCTTCCATTCTGCTATAACTGCTTCTTGTCCAATTTTATCCAATTTATCCAAAGCCACCGTTAAATCGATCAATTTGTCGGGTGCTTCAATAATCTCAGCTAATCCTGATAAAATCTTTCTATTATTGACATGAATTGTAATATCTTTTATCCCCAACTTATCAAAAACTTCGTCATAGACTTGCATAAACGCAACTTCCTGCCAGAGTGATTTACTCCCAATCACATCGGCATCACACTGGTAAAATTCCCTGAACCGTCCTTTCTGTGGTCTGTCTGCCCGCCAAACGGGTTGCATTTGATAGCGTTTAAAAGGAAAAGAAAGTTCATTAAAATGCTGTACTACATAACGGGCAAAGGGTACCGTCAAATCATATCTTAAAGCTTTTTCAGTAATTTTTGGAGCTATCTGCAAGCTGTTTTTGGCAGTTAAAAGACGCTCGTCGACTTTCTTTAAAAAATCACCTGAATTTAAAATTTTGAAAATCAGTCTGTCCCCTTCTTCGCCATACTTACCCATCAAGGTATCTGATTTTTCAAAGGATGGTGTTTCTATAGGGGCAAAACCATACAATTCAAAAACCTGCTGAATGTTCTTAAAAATAAACTGGCGTTTGGCAATTTCTTTTGCAGAGAAATCTCTGGTACCTTTAGGAATTCCGGGTTTCATCTTTCAATTATATTAATGACTTTGCAAAGATAAACTTTCATCTTTAAAGCCCTAAGTGTCATAAAAAATATCTGTTAATCTATGCTTCAATTTGCTTTTTTCTGCTAAAAAGTTTGAATACTTTAAAAAACATCCAAAGAATAAGGGCTAAAACAATGATAGCCAAAATAGGGAAGAAAATAGATAGTGCAGACATCACAACTGAAGTGCCTGTTTCAACAGTGGAGACTATAGGATTAGCTACCCCTGCTGTACTTACACTGGAAGCTAAGCGTGTAGTTCCTGCACTTGTTTTTATGGCAGCAGCTGTTCCACCACCGGCAATAATGGCTAATGCCCAGGTTATAGCAGGGCTCAGGTCGGCTACGGTAGACACCATTACGGCCGTTCCGGCGATTGCAGCCAAAGGAATGGAGATACTATCTAACAAATTATCTAACCAAGGGATCAAATAAGCGACTATCTCAACTATTGTAGCAATCCCTAATATGAGCAGCGCTGTTGTACTACCTACCCATTCCCAACTTTCATTAAGTGGAATTACTTGAAAATGAGACGCTAAGCTCAAAGCAAAAAGTGGCACGAATACCCTAAAACCTACTGAGGCTGCAAGTCCAATACCGATTAAAATGCTGAAAATAGTTTCCGGTGTCATGATGTTTTTTGTTTAAATAATTTGATGGCTTTTTCTAAATCCTCAGGGGTGTCAATTCCAACAGATTTTTCTGATACAAGCACTACCTTTACTTTCATATCATTTTCTAGAAAACGTAAGTTTTCCAACTTTTCAATTTTCTCTAAATTACTCATGGGTAACTTTGAAAATCTTAGGAGGGCTTCCTTCTTAAAAGCATAAACCCCTATATGTTGATAATAAGTTGCCTTCTCACCTATTTCAAAAGGTATTGGTGATCTAGAAAAATACAAAGCCTTGTTATTTTCATCGAATACTACTTTGACATTATTAGGGTTGTTAATATCTGAGCTTTCACTGATAGGAAAAACCAAGGTAGCAATATCGATAGAACCCGTTTTATCATCACGCAATGTTTGGATAAGTTTTTCCAAGCTTTCTTTATTGACAAAAGGTTCATCCCCCTGTACATTAATGATAATATCGGCTTCGACCTGTGCTGCTGCTTCTGCAATACGGTCACTACCGGTTTGATGATTTCGTTTACTTTTTATGACTTTTCCATTATGTGATTTCACCGATTCAGCTATCTCTTCACTGTCAGTCACGACATACACTTCCTCAAAAAGATCTGTTTGTAAAATAGCTTCGAGTGTCCTGATAATAACGGGTTTTCCTGCAAGGTCTTTTAATAATTTTCCGGGAAAACGAGTGGCTTCATAACGAGCCGGGATCATAGCAACTACTCGGAAAGAATTCATATTATGGATTAAAATTGATTAAGTGCATTTTGAATAAAATCAAAATACAGCTCAGGATCACGCATAGCATATCCGGAACGTCTGGCAACTTCTACTTCATTTGCGTTAAGAATAAGTATGGTTGGTGTACCTTTTACACCCAAACGCTGTTTGAGTTCCTTATTAAATGTTCTTTTTTCAGGGCTTATTATATCTGTTCGACGTGGGATATCAGCTTCGTAAAACACAAATTTTGAAGCCGCCAACTTATAAAAAGCTTCTGTATGTAAAACATCAGCATTCAAGTTTCTGCATGGTGAACACCAATCAGAACCGGTAAAAAACACAAAAATGGGTTTGTTTTTCTTTAGTGCCAATTTCTTAGCTTTCTCAAAACTCTCTTCCCATTTAATTTGCGTATTAGATACCGTAATTGCATTTTCAATATCAATATCTTGCGCAAAAGCATGCATTGTTAATACAAATAGAAACAGGGATAAAAATATTTTTTTCATTAGGATTAATTAATGTTTTCAGATTTTTTACGGATTCGCAACAAACTGGCATTCAGCTCGAAACCCAGCAACAAAATTATAGAATTTAACCAAATAAACAACATAAAGACTAAAAGCGTCCCTATACTACCGTATAGTTCATTGTATTTTGAAAACTTAACAACATATATACCAAAGAGATAGAAAAGTAGTAAAAATAACAAAGTTGTCATAATCGAACCGGCGGAAACAAACGAATGTTCCTTCCCTTCTTTTGTGCCATAATAAAACAAAGTGGAGACAGAAATAAAGATCATTAAGGCAAAAAATATCTTTTGACTAATGACAATCCAGAATACTTCATTATCAAGCAGACCGGAATCTTTTAACTTTTCTATACCTACCTCAAAGTAAAATGCTACCGCTACTGTTAATATTAAATAGAAAGTCAACAATAGTGATACACCCAAAGCAATAAAATATTGACGGATAACATTTCGAGTCATTTTTACATGATAGGAATATTCAAAACCACCAAAAATAGCGTTAATCCCATTCGTCATTAATAAAATGGAAGCCAGAAAATACACAGAGAGTAAGCCCCCATAGTTATGATGCGTTATATAAGAAATCACCTGGTCATTTACCGCGTTGGCAGTAGTTGGCGGCATCCATTGTTCTAGCAAATATAAAAAGTCCTCCTGAAAACCATTAATAGGTACATAAGGGACCAGTGTAAGCACAAAGATCAAAAAAGGAAAAATAGCCATTAAAAAACTGAAAGCAATGCCACCTGCTCTTGAAGTCAAAGCACCTTTAAAAATACCTATTGCATAGAGTTCCAACAGATCGTATAGAGACATTCCTTGTAATCCGGGCATTGGAATATTCTTCAAAATACGTACCAACCATTTGATAACGGGTATTTTATCAAGTCTATCCTCTATTGATTCTATCATATCAAAATTATTGAGAACAAAAATAGCAAAATATATTATCTACTGGCTTTATAGGCATTATGATAAGTTCCCTACTTTTGTTCAAAATTAGTTACTCATGCAAATAAGAATCATCAGCATAGGAAAAACAGACGAACATGCCCTACAAATTTTAATCGAGAAATATCTCAATCGGTTAAAACACTATATATCAATAGATTGGATTGTAATTCCGGACATTAAAAACAGAAAGAATCTTAGTCATTCTGAACAAAAACTGGAAGAAGGAAAGCGCATTCTCAACAAAATAAAAGCACAGGATCATCTGATCCTTTTAGACGAAAAAGGTAAACAATATACTTCTCAGCACTTTTCTAAACTTATTGAAAATCACATACATTTTCAGCGAAATGACCTTGTTTTTGTCATAGGTGGTCCTTATGGCTTTTCAAATGAAATGTATCAAAAAGCAACAGAAAAACTCAGTATTTCCAAGATGACTTTCTCTCATCAAATGGTACGATTATTCTTTGCAGAGCAACTTTACAGGGCCTTTACAATTCTAAGGAAGGAATCTTATCATAATGAGTAAAAATAGAAAAATGCGGGCATTACATCTTGGGTATTGTGATGAATACTTTTGTGCCAGATGGCTTTCTTTCTTCATACAGATCTTCGTATCGTAATGATGCTTTTTTGGAAAGGTTTTCTGTAAAAGCCTCCAGCCTTTCTTTGGTAAGCTGAATGCCTAACGAGGCTTTTTCAATCATTTTGGCAGCTCTGTTTAAAGCGGCTTTCTCTCTTCCAATACCATTATCCATCACACAAATAGTGATAAGGTCATTTGCTTCTTCTACTTTGATCTTTATTCTTTTATTTCCTTCTTTTAAAGCCAAACCATGCCATATAGCATTTTCAATAAAAGGCTGTAAAAGCAATGGTGGAATCATCAGGTTTGAAGTTTCTATGTCTATATCAATTATTATATCAAGGGTAATTTCTTTTTCTAAACGCATATTCTCTATTTCCAAATATACTTGCATAACCTCCAATTCCTCTTTTAAACTTATCACTTGTTTTTGTGAATTTTCTAATATTTTTCGAATCAGTTTAGAAAATTTGCTTAAAAAATAGGAAGCATCTTCTTTCTTATTTTTAATAATATAATGTTTTATAGAATTAAGTGAATTAAATAAAAAATGAGGATTCATCTGTGTCTGCAAAGCTTTCATCCTTAGATCTAATGTTTTTTTAGCAAATTCTGCAGCTAAAATTCTTTTTTGTTCAACTTGGTTTATTTTTGTTAAAGCTAGCACTTCCTTATCTAATTTTTCTTTAATCCGCTTTTGCAAATCCAGATTTTTTTCGTGCTCCTCAATAATTTGTTTTTGCATCTTGTTCTTGTCCATTAAAATTTTACGCTGCTTGGCTCCTAAACCCAAAGCAAAGAAAATATTCTCCAAAAATATGGCTATATAAAAAATAATAATGTTTGTCTGCCCTACAAATGATAAATAAAAAGCTAATAATGATAAGCTTAAATAAATAATAGAGCCTATCAAAATATAATACTTCAACACACTATCCATTGTGTACAAAACATACATCGTGATAATGGCTATAATACTTATCGTTGGTAAAAAGAAATAGGCATACAACCAATATGTATAATTAACTTCACCATTAAATTTTGACAAGATAAAACTTACTAATAAAATTAAAAGATACGTTACTATGCTGTAATTAAGGACTTTATTCCATTTTGGGCGAGCTGTTTTCAGTTCTATAAAAGTCTTGACAAATAAAAGATACAGCAAATTAAAGGCCCATTGTTGTTCGGCAAATAAAGAGCTGATATATGGAATTGCCGGCTTTAAAAAATCATATAAAAAATTATTATTTGTAAGGTGAATTAGATAACTTGAAATAAAAAATGTATAAAGGCTATAGTATAAATAGGATTTGTCTTTATGCTGAAAGTATAGTAAAAAATGATATAAACTCAACGTAAAAAGAAAGGCTATCAAAAACAGTGTGATACCATTCTCATTAGGATACATTAGTATATCGTAAAAAGATAGAAACATTTATCAGATATTCAACATAGTTAACAAATCAGCTTTGTGCGATCGGGAAACCGGAATACTCTTTTTATTAGACAAAATAAGCTCTCCTCCATCTCCTCGTATATATTCGCTTATATAATCTATATTAACCACATATGATTTGTGTACTCTCAAAAATCGATTGTCAGGTAACATAGCAAATACTGTTTTGATATTCTTTGAAAGCAAATACTTGGTTCCTTCTTTAAGAATTACATGCGTATAATTACCATCAGACTTACAATAAACAATATCCGTATCACTTACCATTACAACCTTTTCAGCTAGAGCCAACGGAATTCTTTTAACCTGATTTGGTAAATTATCATGCATAATTCTATTGAAAATTTTATCAATATTACTTGAATCTACCGTAAAATCTCTATTATGAATAGCTTTCTGAAGGGCCTTAACTAGTTCATCCGGATCTATAGGCTTTAATAAATAGTCAATAGCATTTTCTTTAAAAGCCTGAATAGCATACTGATTGTAAGCAGTTGTAATAATTAAATTAAAAGTTCGAAATGTGAGTTTTTGCAACATCTGAAACCCATCCAGTTCAGGCATTTCTATATCCAAAAATACAATATCGGGCTTTAGATAATTAATAGCACTAATAGCCTCTTGAGGATTGGTAAAAGTATCAACAACTTTTACATCCGTGGTGAAATTCTCTATTTCCCATTTCAAACTTTCAATGGCACTCTTTTCATCGTCAACAATAATCGCACTAAGCATGATAATATTCTTTTAGATTTCAAAAATAGCATAAAATACAAGTTTGTAAACAAATTTTGTATGAGTTTCATTCTATTCTTTTTTAACAACAGCCTTGTTGATGTAAAACACATATTTCTTTAAAAAGAAACCAAAATGTAGTACACAAAAAAATAGATGTTATTCATACATTAAGAAGTGGGAATAATATATTCCTAAAAATGTAAATAAAAGGGAAACTTTACATTTGCTCTAATTATTTTTAACTATAAATACTTATTATGAAATACCTAAAATTGATCAGTTTATTAATTTTCTTTTTGACTTTTACGAATCCGGCTAAAGGACAATTCTTAAAAAAACTCGCCAAAAAAGCTGAAGATAAAATTGAACGAGAAGCAGAACGCAGATCTGAAAGACGCGTCAATAAAAAGATAGATGAAGGTTTTGATGAGATTGAAGATGAGATAGATGGTAAAAATAAGGATAAGAAAAAGGGGAAATCCAAACAGGATTCAGGAAATGACTCAAAAGATTCTGAAGTGAATTCAGAATCAGGTTCAGACAATCAAGATTCGAATAAGGATTCAGAAACAGATGCTGAATCAGATGAAACATCAACAAAACCCAACGTAGTTTGGAATCATTTTGATTTCGTTCCCGGCGATACCGTGATTTTTGAAGACGGACCGAGTACCGATGAAGAAAATGGGGAGTTTCCTAGCCGTTGGGATTTATATAAAGGAGGTGCTGAAATCGCCGAAGTAGATGGTGTGCCGGTCATAACTTTTATTACCGCAGTAGGAAATATGCATTCCAAAGGGATTGTACCCTATTTAAAGAATCCAGAACAAGATTATTTACCTGAAATATTTACCATAGAATTTGACGCCTATTTTGAACCTGAGGTTTATAATTGGAGGTATTACCTGTCATTCAATGACAGAAAAAATCAAGAGTATTTTAGAGGTGGACAACTATCAATATATGTTAATTCTATCCGAATGGCTGAATCTGAAGGGGAATTAAAAGATAAAAGTAGAGGAAATATAGACGAAGTTGGTGGTTGGCGTCATATTTCCATTGCTTATACCAAAGGGAAATTTAAAGCTTATTTACAAGACCAACGTTTGATTAACATTCCGCATCTTGAAGGAAATCCTACCGGTATTACATTAAGTGGTGATGAAGAAGGCATGTACGTTAAAAATTTCCGTATTGCCAAAG
>JANTFO010000020.1 GCA_024763365.1 Flavobacteriaceae bacterium | reverse complement strand
TATACAGACCCTATGACTATTCCTGAAAATACAGAGTTGTTGGCTTTGTATAATGATGGAGGATCTACATATGCACCCGGTTTATGTATTGACAGATATCATTATCCAACAGGATTAACAGGTGGAGCAGCTGACCCTGGTCCTGTATTTTGGCCTGGAGAAAGTACAAGTGCTACTATTTCAAGAATCAATGACAGATTAGCCATCCCTGCTAATATTTCTTTAGACGTTTCAGTACAAAATAATTCGGGGGTCTTAACTATAGATGTTAGTGGAGAAATATTAGAGACTGTAGCTGGTAATGATTTAAGATTAGTAGTTTATTTAAAAGAAGATGGTATTATCTCTAATCAATCCGGAGGTTCTACCAATTATACTCATAATAATGTGATGAGAGATGCTGTTTCCGGAACTTGGGGAGATGCTGGGGTAATAACAAGTAATACTGCAGGTACCACTTTTTCTAAGCAATATATCTATACCTTAGACACAAATTGGAATAGTGAAAACATGAGTTTGGTGGCTTTTGTCGCTAACTATAATGGAAATGTAAATGATAGGGAAATACTTCAAGCAGAAGCTTTAACATTGGCTACCCCTGAGGGTACAAACAATGTTGATGTCCAAGAGGTCGAAGTCTATGACTCTTGTAATAGAGTAAGTGTTGATTTTAATGTAAGAAATGCCGGTGCTGCAGACATAACTGAAATGGAAATTGCATATACCGTAAATGGTGCTGCCGGAGCCGATCCAATCATGTGGAATGGATTAATTTCTTTTAATGAAACTCAAAGTATTTTTATAGATGATATTGTACCTGAAGAAATATTAGAAAATAACACCATCGATTTTGAGATTACTCAAGTAAATGGGGTGGTCGATGATGATACTTCCAATAACTTGGCTTCTTCAACTTTTGATCTAGCCCCCGAGTTACCTGATAATTATCTACGAATATATATTCGCACCGATGGAAGTGGTAATGAAGTAACATGGGCTCTACGAGATGGAGATGGAAATACAGTAGCCTCTGGAGGTCCATATGCAAATAATGAAACCATTAATGAATATCCTTCATTATTGCATGGCTGTTATACTTTTGACCTAAACGACTCTGGTGGTGACGGTGGGTCTACAGTAGCTCTTATAGATAGTGGCTCAAATACAATATTTTATGATAATGGAAGTGGTTATTCAAATGGTATAATTCAAGATGTTTTCTCATATGACCCCGATAGTATGAGTATAGATGAAGGTGTTTTCAACCAAGTTTCTATATATCCAAATCCTGCGAAAGACATGTTTAATGTGAATAATGCGGAAGGTTTGAATATGGCAATGTATGATGTAATGGGTAGAAAAGTGTTTGAGAAACTAGCTCTTTCAGCACAAGAGAATTTACAATTATCTGAAGTAGCAGAAGGTACATACTTTATACACTTGACAGATGGGCAAAATGTTAGAGTTGAAAAAATAGTAATTAGAAGATAAAACGTATCATTTTATATTGAATATAAAGGAGATCAATTATTGGTCTCCTTTTTTTATGAGTTCTAGTTTTTCCGCAAAATATTCCGCAAAATCCTGAATACTGGCTGTCATTTTTTCATCATCAGTGGCTCTTTTAAAAGTATCGCTCATCGAGATCAAAGTCTGATAAAAGAAATGTTTCATTTCATCTAGAGGCATCTCTTTGGTCCATAGATCCATTTTTAAAGTTTGTTTGGATTTGGGGTCCCAAACGGATATGAAAAGTGCTTTGGCTTCTGCTTGCTCTACACCACCATCACTAGCTGTCCAGTGTATTTTTTCAGGGATTTTATTTTCATCAAGTTCAATAGTAAATGATACTTCGGATGTATGTTTTGTAGCCATTATTTTAGCGGTTTATATTTAGAATTTTCAAAAATTATGTTAGGGGCTGTAGCCATTAATTCGGGCAAAGATACTTCATTATGTCGCATATAAGATTTAATAATTTGCAGGCCTAACCAAATTCCTGCTTGCCCGGGTATATCTATGTCATTTTCTAAATAAAATTTTGAAAATGGGGCAGGGTCTATAAAGCGTCTTTTTAAATCTTTATCGCTACTATAGAGTAAGTCTTTCTCAATAAAATAACGCCATATATTTTCTTCATTCTTTTGCAGCCATTCCATTTGCTCTGATGTATAGTTAAAAAGATCAAGTTCATTCAATTGAGGTAAGAATTGGCTTACTTCATATTTGATCTTTGCAGCGGCTATGATACGTTCCACAAAAATTCTATAGGGTATTTGAGGAGTCGTTTCATAAGCGATGGCTGTTGCAATATCTTTTTTTAATTGCGAAGGGTCAAAATGTGCTTGAAGATATCCGGGAAAATTTTGGTAGTATTTTTTTCCGCTACCTAAATAAGTATCCAAGGATAGAATCAATAAAGTGTCATTATAGATCACCTGGTTTTCCAAATCCAGATTGGAGATCAAACTGATCACTTTTGGTTCTTTAAATGTAGGGTAGTAAGTTTTTACATGATTGAACAAATCTTGAATAGCCTTTTCTTCTTTGCTTAAGTCTCCAAAAGTTTGCTGTACTTCATCATACAATTCAATAGACAAACTATCCTTGCTTTTTGTCAACCACTCTTCATCAGTTAAATGCCCCGGAAAAAAGTAAGGGAACTCAGCCTTTAATACAGGAAAAGTTTTACGGTTAGCTTTTTGGTATAGTTGGTCAAACCGAATAATGTCCACTTTGCTTTCTATCTGCGAGACATCCATCTTTTTCTTTGACTTTTTACAAGATAAAAAACTTATACTTATCATTGAAAATAAAAAAAGTCCGGCTTTAAATCGAATATTCATGCGAATCATCTATTTTTGTAAATGAGCAACGAAAATACAATTTATTTATTTCAAATCTCAATCTCATGAATACTGAAAGAACAGCAAAGTATATCATTAATTGGTTATCTGAATATGTTGAGAATTCCGGAGTTTCCGGTTTTGTGGTGGGTGTGTCCGGTGGAATCGATTCAGCAGTTACAGCTAGCCTTTGTGCTGCTACAGGTAAACCTGTAGTATGTGTTGAAATGCCTATTCATCAAGCTCAAAAACAAGTAGATAGGGCTCTTGAATTAATTGACAAACTTAAAAATGAATATGCTCTTGTCTCATCCGTAAAAGTAGATCTGACTGATACCTTTGAAACTTTTAAAAAAGCGATACCTAAAGTGGAAAATGAGGCCATATATAATTTATCATTGGCTAATTCTAGAGCTAGATTAAGAATGACCACTCTGTATTATCTGGCAGGTACCAATGCGTCTATTGTAGCCGGCACCGGAAATAAAGTAGAGGATTTTGGTGTAGGCTTTTTTACTAAATATGGCGATGGTGGCGTAGATATCAGCCCTATTGCAGATTTGATGAAATCGGAAGTGTATGAAATAGGAAAATACTTAGCCGTTCCCCAAAGTATTTTAAAAGCCGCCCCAACTGATGGGCTTTTTGGTGATAACAGAACCGATGAGGATCAACTGGGCGCTTCTTATGACGAGTTGGAATGGGCTATGAAACAAGTTGACTTGGGTAAAATGGAATCCGATTTTTCAGGAAGACAAAAAGAAGTTTTTGAAATTTACCAAAGATTACACCGAGCCAACAGGCACAAAATGATCCCAATTCCTGTGTGTGAAATCCCTGATGAGGTAAAAAATGCTTAAACTTTTTTGGCTTTAAGCAGTTGTTTTAATTCATTTCTTTCAATCCACAAATAAAACACAATTATTAGAACAAGTTGTAATACCGAATAAAGTAAGTTTAGATGCAGGTAATAAAAATTGATAAAAGAAATAGCAACACCAATTCCAATATAGCTAGTTATTTTTAGTATCGGGTATGGAATAGGATAGTATTTTTTACCAAATAAGTAAGAAATAAGCATCATACTTCCATAAGCACCCACTGTAGCCCAGGCAGCTGCCATATAACCTATTCTTGGAATGAAATACAAGTTAAACGCAACGGTAACCAATGCGCCGATTATAGAAAATAACATGCCAAATCCGGTGCGGTCTGTTAATTTGTACCATATAGAAAGATTGTGATAAATACCCAAAAACAAATTAGCTACAAGTACGATAGGGACAATTTTTAATGCTTCCCAATAAGAGGGGTTAATAAAATATTTGAAAATATCCATCAGTAAAACAATAGCTATCAAAGCCAGAGAGCCAATCCATACAAAGTATTTCATTACTATGGCATAGGTATTTGGTGCATTTTTATTACCGGAAATAGAAAAGAAAAAAGGTTCGGCACCTAATCTAAATGCCATAATATAGAGGTTCATGAAAATGGCCAATTTATAGGCAGCAGCATACAAACCTTCAGTTTCTTTATCAATCATGCTCCCCAAAAGCCATTTATCCAAATTCTCGTTGATCACATAGGCAATACCGGCGATAACGATAGGATAGGAGTAAGCCAACATTTTTTTCCAAAGTTGAGTACTCCATGTCCATTTAAATTTAAACAGATAAGGTAGTACCAGGATCAAACTGATAGCGCTTCCCATTAGATTGGCAATAAAGATATATTCTACTTTTTTAGTAGCTGTAAATATATTTGTTAGGAATTGAGGAATAGCTTTTCCACTTTCTGTCCAATGAGGAATCCAGCGTAAAGCGATCAATTGAACTATGACGATTACCCCTACATTGATCAATTTGATCAGGGTATATTTAATGGCTTTTCCTTTGGCACGTATATAGGCAAAAGGCACCAATGCCAAAGTGTCTAAAGCCATAATTCCCATAAATAATTTTAGCCGTAGTGCCAATTCCCCAAATCCTAATGCCTGTTGAATTTGATGAAAAAAGATACTAAATAAAACGAGAAATATGCCCACCCAACCCATGAGCGTTAGCATAGAGGTCCCTACTAGTTGATTCCTATTTTCTTTCTCCTGATAGAACCTAAAAAAAGTAGTTTCAAAACCCAAAGTTAATATCACAGCAAATAAGGCTGCCCATATATAGAAATCAGTATTTTCTGCATAAATCTCAGCAGGCAGGGCATCGGTGTGTACCCGCACCATCAGGAAGTTGATGACTCGTGGCAAAACTGCTGCAACGCCATAAATGATACTGTCTTTAAAAAAGCGTTTTAATGTGCTCAACTAATGGAAATTAAATTCTAATCGTTTTATTTTTTTACTTAAAACTCTGACGTTTAATCATATAAGCCGATAGCACTTCATAAAACCCCTTATTGATGTCTACCGGCACATAATCTATTTGATATTGCATACAGGTTAATTTAAGTTCCTGAAAATAGTTTTCAATTTTTTCTCTATAGGCCTTTTTGACAGCATTTACATAAAGGTTTATTTCATCACCTGTCTCAATATCTATAAATTTTTTAGGAGTATTGTCAAAATCAAAGCTACTCTCTGTTTCACCATCATAAGTGTGAAAAAGTATCACTTCGTGTTTGTTATATTTAAGATGTCTCAACGCCTCAAAGAGTTCTTCCTTTTGTTTGTCAGCTTGAAACATATCTGTAAATAAAAAGATAAGTGATCTACGATGGATATTTTCGGCTATTTCATGTAGAAAAGTATAGGTGTCGGTTTGATGTTTTTCAGGGTTTTTAATCAGCTTTTCCAGTTGATCTAATAAACGCCGGTGATGGCGTACACTACTTTTTTCGGGTGAATAATATTCATAAGTATCGGAGTAGATGCTGAGCCCTACGGCATCTCTTTGTCTTTTGAGTAGGTTCATCAACGAAGCGGCTGCTACCGCCGAAAATCCGATTTTATTGAGTTTTTCAATTGCTGAATTGTCGGATTCAGGATAGTGCATAGAAGCCGAATTGTCAATGATGATATGACATCTTAGATTGGTCTCTTCGTCATAGCGTTTTACATAAAGTTTGTCCGTTTTTGCATAAAGTTTCCAGTCTATATGTTTGGTGCTTTCTCCTTTGTTGTATAGTCTATGCTCGGCAAATTCAACCGAAAAACCATGAAAAGGACTTTGGTGCATTCCTGCAAAATAGCCTTCCACCACTTGGCGGGCCAGTAGTTCAAAATTATCTAAGGGATGTTTGTTTTTGAGTTGGTCTATAAGCATGATTTGTAAAAAGGTAAAAGTAATAAAACTTTAAAAACCCCAAACAAAAAAGCCCGGCAAAACCGAGCTTATAATTTTTTAAGAAATATTTGTTATGTTCTAAAGCACTGCTTCTAGTTTATCTACATAAAGAGATTTGGGTGCCACGCCAACTTGCTTGGCCACTTGCTCGCCATTTTTAAATAAGATTACCGTTGGAATATTTCTAACACCATATTCAGCGGCGTACTTTTGGTGCTTATCCACATCCACTTTGACGATTTTAGCACGACCTTCGTATTCCTGGCTTATTTCATCCATGATAGGATGTATCATTCTACAGGGCCCGCACCAGGCTGCCCAAAAGTCAACAAAAACAGGTACGTCAGATTTTAATACCAGCTCTTCAAAATTTGCATCGGTTGCTTCAATTGCCATAATTATATTTTTATTTGTTATGCTAAAAAGTTTATTTTTTAATTAAGTAGTACAAAAGTAAAAAAAACTAATCAGTACCGGATGAATGTATATTAATTTTCTTAATGAAGCTATTTATAAAAATGATAATGAGCTTTATACAACTCAAAGCATTTTAGTATATATTCAAATATTTTATGCTGTTTTTTAAAAAAAGTCAGTAACTTTGCCTTTTCGAAAGAGGATAGATTTGGACTGATTGCAACCTCACCTAAAAATGCTAAAACAGTAGGTTTTAAGCAATATCATCTGTCTTCTTTCTAACTTTTAACTTCTAACTTTTAACTTTTCAACTCTTAAAGTATGTCATACTTATTTACATCCGAATCTGTTTCTGAAGGCCATCCCGATAAAGTATCCGACCAAATTTCCGATGCATTATTGGATTACCTGTTAGCCTTTGATGAAAAATCTAAAGTAGCAATCGAAACACTAACGACAACCGGGCAAGTTATTGTTGCCGGAGAAGTGAAAAGTAAAGCTTATGTTGACGTTCAAAGTATTGCACGTGATACGATCAAATCCATAGGTTATGATAGAGATGAATATAATTTCTCACATCGTTCCTTAGGTGTTTTGTCAGCTATTCATGACCAGTCAGAAGATATCAATCAAGGTGTTGTAAGAGAAACAGCAGATGCGCAAGGTGCCGGTGATCAAGGAATGATGTTTGGCTATGCCGTTAACGAAACACCAAGTTATATGCCCATGACCTTAGATCTGTCACATAAGTTGGTACAAACACTCGCTGAAATTAGAAAAGAAGGAAAATTAATGACCTACCTGCGTCCGGATTCCAAATCTCAGGTAACTATTGAATATAATGATGATCATAAAGCGCAGCGTATACATACTATTGTAGTTTCAACTCAACACGATCCTTTTGATGCAGATGATGATAAGATGCTAAAAAAAATAAGGGAAGATGTCATTAATATTTTGATCCCTCGTGTATTAGAAGTCAATCCTATTTATAAGGATTTGTATGATGAAAATGTAAAAATTGAAGTCAATCCCACCGGAAAATTTGTTATTGGTGGTCCTCATGGGGATACCGGTTTGACAGGTCGTAAGATTATTGTGGATACCTATGGTGGAAAAGGAGCCCATGGTGGTGGCGCTTTTTCAGGTAAGGATCCCAGTAAAGTGGACCGTTCGGGCGCATACATGACTCGATATATTGCTAAAAATATGGTGGCTGCCGGTGTAGCGGGTGAGATGTTGATCCAGGTGGCCTATGCTATCGGTATTGCAGAACCCGTTAGTGTATTTGTCAATACTTATGGTACGGCAAAAGTTGATTTAACCGATCATCAAATAGCCCAAAAAATAACGGAAATCTTTGATTTAAAACCCGCAGGAATTGAGAAAACTTTAAACCTCCGTAAACCTATCTATCAGGAAACGGCTGCTTATGGCCATTTTGGGAGAGAACCAAGAACCATCACCAAAACTTTTGAACGCTTTGATTATACAGAAGTAAAAGTAATAACCGAAAGAATAGAAGTTGAATTGTTTACTTGGGAGAAAACCGATAAGACACAAGAAATAAAAACAGCTTTTGGTATTTCTTAATTTGAAATTATAATTTTCTTTGTCATCTTGTGGTTATTTTTAGTTTTGATCTCTAATAGATAAATACCTTTTTTATAATTAGAAACATCCATTTCATTCTCATTAGTAGTATTAATCTTTTGCCCTAAAAAATTAAAAAGAGTAAGTCCTTTTATGTTAATTCCGGCAACAAATATTCTATCTTTTACAGGGTTGGGGAAAATAGAGTACGTTTCTAATAAATTTTCCTCATTAGTTAAATATGTATTATTATAAATTGCTTGATCTCCATTAATATTAGTTATTGTAAGTGTTTTAATACTTGCTGCTGAGTCAACCAAATAATAGAAATGGGCATTTCCATTTAATGAAGATTCCCAATAGTTCTGAAAATAGACCGCCTCATATTCATCAAAACCTTCAAATCCAGGACTATTCATACAAGAACCTAATGTAATTGCTACGTCAATAAATTGAAAATAGGCTGCAGGTTCCTCTCCATAGATTAATGATCCTGATAAACCATTACAAATACTTGTTTGAAAACCATAATCTGTTTCTATAAAATCTGCTGTGATATAAGGAATCACCTCACTCACAGGTGGTATGTTATCCTGACCATCAATAATTGTATTCTGTAAATACCAAGTATTCGTAAACAATTCCGGATTTTGACCAAAGGCGAGTAAACTACTTTGAATCAAAAAAATAAGTATGATTTTTTTCATAACTACAAAGTATATCTCAAAGATAAAAAAGATTGTTGCAGAAGTCAAATTTTTTTTAGAACCTAATAAACTATATGTGCTAAATATTTATTTATTTTGACACTTTAATAAATGATATAAATTTTTCTAATATGAGAGAGCTAGAAATTTTAATGAACCCCAATAAACTGGTACAACATTTACAAAAACCAGCTAAAGAGTTTACTAAAAATGATATTGTCAAATTTATTGACGACAACAATATAGAAATGCTCAATTTCAGATATGTGGCGGAAGATGGAAAGTTAAAAGTACTCAATTTTGTGATTACCGATAAAGATTATTTAGAGTCTATATTATCAACCGGTGAACGTGTAGATGGTTCCAGTTTGTTCTCTTATATTCATGCAGATCATAGTGACCTTTATGTGATTCCACGTTTTCGAACCGCTTTTTTAAACCCTTTTACAGAAGAACCTACACTTGAAATTCTTTGTTCGTTTTACACAAAAGAAGGCAAGCCCTTAGAAAGTGCTCCGGGGTATATTTTAAGAAAAGCCGCACAAAAATTTACTGAGGATACCGGCTATGTTTTTAAGGCTATGGGTGAATTGGAGTATTATATTATCAGTGAGAAAAAAGACCTTTACCCCGCTATGGATCAACGCGGTTATCATGCATCGGCACCTTTTACAAATTGGGAAAAACTAAGAACTGAAGCCTTACAGATCATCGCACAAAGCGGCGGAAAAATTAAGTATGGGCACTCTGAAGTAGGCAATTTCACTACAGATACACATGTATATGAACAACATGAAATAGAATTTAATCCTGTAGAAGCCGAAGAAGCGGTAGAGCAATTGGTTATTGCCAAATGGATATTGCGAATGTTGGGAGAGAAGTATGGTGTTACGATAAGTTTTGCACCCAAAATCACTGCTGGTAAAGCCGGTAGCGGATTACATATTCATATGATGTTAGAGAAAGACGGTGTGAATGTTATGGCAGATGAGGTTGGTTTGACAGATGTCGCTAAAAAAATGATTGCCGGTATATTAAATCATTCAAAATCTTTGACAGCTTTTGGTAATACAATTCCAACTTCATATTTAAGGTTAGTGCCACATCAGGAAGCGCCTACTATGGTTTGCTGGGGCGATAGTAACCGTTCTGTTTTGATACGTGTCCCATTAGGATGGATAGCCAAAACCAGTATGATCAAAGATGCCAACCCGCAGGAGTTGGGTGAAGTTCCCTATATTCCCGGAAAACAAACTGTGGAATTCAGGGTGCCGGATGGCTCAGCGGATTTGTATCACTTATTAGCTAGTATTATTCTGGCTGCCCGCGAGGGTGTTTTGTCAAAAAATGCACTTGATAGAGCGCAAGAACTCTATGTAAACGTCAATATTTTTGATGAAAAACATAAAGATATTTTTGACAAATTAGAAGCCTTACCCGAATCTTGTTTTGAATCTGCAGAAGCTTTGGAAAAAGATACAGATTTTTACCAACAAGATGGTATATTCCCTCCGGGAACCATCGAGAATTTTGTTAAAAAACTCAAAGCTTATCAAGATAAGGATTTAAGTGAAAGGCTCTTTAAAAAGGATGCAGAAATTAAAAAATTAGTGGATCAATATTTACATTGCATGTAGATTTTGCATAAATGCAGGGAAGGATGAAACAAATTTTTTAAAATTCCAAACCCTGCATTTGAAGGGAACAAATTACAAATTCCATTCTTTTCTTTCACAGGGGACAAAAAACAAATTATAAAAATCAAACCAGCCTACCGGCTGGCAGGTTTCAAATATCAATAATACCCGTTTAATAGCAATAAATCTACCAACCCCCGCTGGCACCGCCACCACCAAAGCCGCCACCACCAAAGCCGCCACCAAAACCACCTCCACCAAAGCTGCCACCGCCGCCAAAACCACCACCGAATCCTCCGGTACGGCCACTATTGGTAAATATAATAGGGCCGGAGGTGTTTCTATAGCCACCACCTGTATTGCCTTTATTGGCTTTTGAAATGATAATAATGATTAGGATAAAGAACAATAGAAAAATTAAAAAGGGCCAAATTGATCCGGATTCCATTGTTTCATCAGCCTTATAGGAGCCGGAAAGTACATCCATCATAGCCGTTGTTCCGGCATTAATGCCATTATAGTAATCTCCTTTTTTGAATTGTGGCGCAATTACGAGTTCTATGATACGTTTGGACATAGCATCTGTTAGTAGATGCTCTAATCCATACCCTACCTGAATAGCCATCTTACGATCGTCTTTGGCTATCAAAAACAAAACGCCATTATCCTTGTTTGCTTGGCCGATACCCCATGTATGCGCCCATTCTGCAGCGTATAGGTTAATATTCCGCCCTTCCAATGAATGAATGGTAGCCACCACAATTTGTGTTGATGTAGTGTCTGCATAATTGATGAGCTTCTGCTCCAACGCATTTTTTTGAGAGACTGTCAACAAGTTGGCATGATCGTAAACAGAAGTTTCAATACTCGGTTTTTGCGGTAGTTCTGTTTGAGCAAATGACACGAGGGCAATACTCATAAGAAATACGACACCTAATATGAACCTGCTGGATAATAGTATTCTATATGTCAATCCTTTAAGCTTCATTCTTTAGAAATAGTATCATCGAGTTCATTAATATCATCGGATTGGTAGGGGAAATATTCTTTGAGTTTGTGTCCAACTTCTAAGATAGCTTTTACAAGGCCTTCTTTGTAAGCTTCTTTTTTAAAATAAGCGGTAAGTAAGTGAATTACGTCTTGCCAAAAATTATCGGGTACTACCTCATCAATTCCTTGATCCCCGAGAATGGCAAATTGTTTTTTGGAAACATTGATGTAAAACAAAACGGCATTTTTAGCTTTTGTTTTGTCCATTTCCAAAGAATAAAAAACCTCCCTGGAGCGTTCCATAGGAGGTTTTTGTTCATTTTTTTCAAGATGTACACGAATCTCTCCCGAGGTATTTTTTTCAGCAGTACGAATGGCTTCCACAATTTCGTCCTCCTCAATTTTAGAAAAGAAAGATTCTACGATGTCCATGTTTACCCTTCTTTTTCAGTGCCGAAGTCAACTTTAACGCCTTTTTCAGCTCCGGATTCGGATTTGAAGTAATCTAATGGCTCAAAGCCAAATAGATTAGCAAGTATCATCCCCGGAAAACGTTTAATGTGTTTGTTGTAGGGATTTACAGCTTCGTTAAAACGATTACGCGCTACGTTAATTCTGTTTTCTGTGCCTTCAAGTTGTGACATCAATTCTTTAAAATGTTGATCTGCTTTAAGGTCTGGATATCTTTCAATGACAACCATCAATCTGTTCAAGGCTCCTGAAAGTCCACTTTGTGCTTGTTGGAAAGCAGCCAGTTTTTCAGGCGTAAGATTGGTGGGGTCTACTGTTGTTTGGGTAGCTTGTGCCCTCGCTTTTATCACAGCTTCAAGGGTTTCTTTCTCATGTGCTGCATATCCTTTTGTAGTTTCTACCAAATTGTCAATTAGATCATAACGTCTTTGGTAAGCACTTTCTACATCTCCCCATTTATTGTTAGCTGTTTCTTTTAGATCAATAGCTGTATTGTTAAAGCCTACAGCCCAGCTGTAAAGAGCAAATCCAATAGCAGCAAGAATTAACAAGGGTATTAACCATTTTTTCATAATATTTGAGTTTTAAGTGTTAGAATTATTATTTGCTAAAAGTAATGATTTTATGTGTTTAACTTTGAATAGCATTTTTAATTTTAAGTAATTCTTGTTTGATATCTTGTAATTTATTGACAATTTGTAGATCTTTTGAGCCTGTTTCAGGGGCATTTAAGTCAACGCCACCTTTAAGTTTTTGCCTTGCACCCTCTATGGTATAGCCTTTTTCCTTGAGTAAAAAGTATATTTGATTAAGTTTTTCTATATCTTTTTTGGTGTAGACACGATTCCCATGTTTATTTTTTTTGGGTTTTAAAATCTTGAATTCTTTTTCCCAAAATCTTATCAATGAAGTGTTTACATTAAAAGCTTTGGCTACTTCACCAATTTTGTAATACAATTTGTCGGGGAGATCTATATGCATGATATATTATTCTTAATCCAAACTTTGGGTATCTTGCTCAGCCGCTTTTTGCATAGCAGCAAATTCTTCGGGTGTCAAATCACCGTAGTAAAAATAAACCGGATTTACAGGCCTTCCGTTTTTATGGACTTCGTAATGAAGATGTGATGAAACGGACCTCCCTGTACTTCCTACATAGCCTATTAAATCTCCACGTTTAACTTTTTTACCTTTGCGGGTAGCAATTTTACTCATATGTGCATACACAGTCTCATAGCCATAGCCATGGTCAATATATACAACATTACCAAATGTTTTACTTCTTTCAGCACGTGTCACAGTACCATTTCCTGTTGCATATATGGGAGTACCTTTTTTGGCGACAAAATCCATACCTTCATGCATCTTACGAATTTTGAGTATGGGATGCATACGCATGCCATAACCGGAGGCCATTCTTGTTAATTCTTCTTTTTTAACAGGTTGTATAGCCGGTATAGAGGCAAGCATCTCCTCTTTTTTGGCGGCCATTTCAATAATATCGTCCAATGATTTGGACTGAACTACAATTTTATTGGACAATTTATCCATTTTTTTTGTAAGTTCTGTGATCATGGTTGAATTGTTAAATCCTTGCAGTGACCTGTAACGATTTACGCCACCATATCCGGCGTTTCTAATATCTTCCGGTATGGGCGCTGCTTCAAAAAATTGTCTGTATATTTTATCGTCTCGGTTCTCAAGTTCACTTAACCTCTGGGCATGTTCCTCCGATAATTTTTCTAACAAAGTATAGTTTAGTTTCATGTTTTCCAGTTCTCTTTTGAGTGTTTTTTCTTTTGGGGAAGAGACAAAACTGCTTAGTATCAAAAAACCCAAAAAACCGTTGAGAAGTAAAGCCAGGATTATAAGTAAACTACGTTTAAGATAAGTACCTTTCTTAGGGGTAATCTGTGTGTATGATAAAGTTTCCGGATTATAGTGGTATTTAACTTTCGCCATAAAGTGAAAAATCTTATTTTTTGTTTTTCAAAATTTTTCATAGACGAGCAAATTTACAAAATGTTTTAATATAGTTTGTTTTTTAATGATTATTTGAAAAGTATTAACATTTAATCTGCTTTTAAGGACTTGAATAATAAGGGTTAATATTTTAAATATTGTTTTGGGAATACTGTTTAAATTTCATTTGCTATATAAAAAGCATTTTCAATGGCATCTTTTGCTTTGCCTACTTTGATAGCGTCGCCAATAATATGTATAGGTTTATCAAAATTAATAGTGCTAAATGGATTATAAGATTTCATGCCGGTAGCAAGAATAATATGATCAATATCATTGATCGTTTTTTTAAAGTCAACGCCTTCAATAAACACTTTTTTTCCTGATATTTTCTTCACTTTTGTGTTAACAAAAACGGTCATGTTCTCATTTTGGAATGCTTTAAGTGTTAGTTTTCTTTCAATCATTTCCATGTCACGTGCCACATCAGAGAGCATTTCTACAATCACAACTTTATTGCCTTTTGAAAGCAACATATTTGCTACTTCTGTTCCTATTAAACCACCACCAATTACTAATGATTTGGTATTTGTTGGTATATTGTGTTCTTCTAATACTTCTGCCCAAAAATAATCTTTTAAACCTTCTATCGGAGCTATTTGTGGAATAGAACCTGTAGCTATTAGTATTTCATCATACGGCTTAAAATCATCAGTAGTCGCTTCTTTTTTTAATACTTCAATAGAGTGATCTGCAACTTCTTTTACTAAATATTGAACCAATTTAAGTAAGGAATGCTTATGTGGTGGTAAATAAGCAAGATTGAATTGTCCGCCTAGTTCGTTTTTTTCATAAAGCCTTACTTTATGTCCGCGTTGTTTGAGTGTTATCGCAGCGGTCATACCTGCTAATCCGCCACCCACTACAGCAATATTTTTGGGGTGTTGTGTTTTTGCTATAACGTAATCCTCTTTTCCTACTAATGGGTTTACGGTACATCCTAAACCTTTACCACTTTTAACCCCACCTAAACAGCCTTCACTACACGCTAAACACGGACGAAGGTTTTCTTTTACTAACCCAAGATATTTACCTACATAATCTGGATCTGCTACTAACGGACGTCCAATAGCAATAAAGCTATCTTTTATTTTTTGCTGTAGGGTATCAAGGTCTGAAAAATCGTTTATTTGTCCTACATAAATTACAGGGATAGCTACAACTTCTCTAATTATATCAGCTAATTGCCATGTTTTACCTTTTGGCACAAACATGTGTTGAAAGAACCAAGGTGGTGTTGAACAGGCTGTACCCGCTGAAACATGAAGAGCACTGACTCCTTTTTTAGCTAGAATTTTAGCTAATTCTTGCATTTCATCTATTTTAATGCCATTTGGGGTCATTTCATCACCACTTATTCGAGCGATAATTTCAAGATTGGTAACTTGTTTAACGGCCTCTAAAACTTCTAGTGGAAATCTACATCTATTTTCAAAACTGCCTCCATATGTATCTTTTCTATCGTTGACTGCTTTTGAAATGAACTGCCCTAATAAATAACCATGTCCAAATTGCATTTCGATATAATCAAAATTTGCTTTTTCGGCTCTAATAGCTGCTTGCGTAAATAATTTGATTACTTTTTTCATCCCTGTAGCATCTAAGGCTGTGGGTTTAGCTCCTCCATTTTCACATGCTTTATCCGTTGCCGAAACAAAATAATTTTCTGGTATTTTTGGATTTGCCATTCTCCCCGGATGGTTTAAGTGCGCTATGGCTTTTGCTCCATTTTTATGTAGTAGACTCGTCAAACTTTTTAATCCATCTAATTTATTATCATGGTCAATTCCTATTTGGGTAGGCAGCTCACGTAAACCTTTATCCAGATATAAAGGTTCTGGAATTATGGCTCCGATATGCTTACTTCTTGCCTTGTAAAAGTTAAGGTGTTTTGGAGTTATAAAACCTTCTTTAGTCCCATAGCCTGTTTTCACAGTTGCCATGATAAATTCGTTTCTTAAGTCTAACATCTTCTTATTTGTTTTTTATTTGATAAAAGAGCCCTCTTTTTAGATGAACTACTTCAATTTTGTTTGCTGCCTCCAGAACATCGAGGTATTTATTAATTTCATTTACGTGTAAACCTAATATTTTTGATAAATCATCTAGTGTACAAGGTCTTCTGGCAATGGTTTCTATAATAGCTGTTTCTGCATCTTTTCTATAAGATTGTATTTTTTTTCTTTCTTGTGCAGCTGCAATTATCTCAACATTTTTTAATTGCCAGAAGTCAACGACTTGTTGTAATTCTAGTAATGTTGCAGCTCTAAGATTATCTTTTATGCCGGGCCTGTCTAAGGTATTTAATTGAACGGAATCGGGTTGTATTTTAAGGATGGCTTCTTTTAAAGCGACTAGTTCATTTTCATTTGTATTATAATCAGGTAAAATAAAAACTTCAAGCCATATTTTTCCTTTATATTCTTTTCTAAAATTGATTAAACCTTGAATGTATTTAGCTAATGTTAGTGTTCTTGGTGGTCTATTTATTTTTAGAAATCCTTTTTCTGTAGCGGCATCTAATGAAGGTAGCACCACATCAGCCGCTAATAATTCTCGCCTTAAGTTTTTATCGTACAAGAGTGTGCCGTTTGTTAATATTGCAATAGGAATATCAGGTTTGTGTTTTTTGCTAAATTTTATAATGTCACCAATTCGACTATTTAGGGTAGGTTCCCCATAACCCGAAAAAGTAATGTAATCAGGATCGGGATTATTCTTAAAATAATGGGTTAGCTCTTTTATTACGGTATCGTATTTAATATATTCTTGTCTGTCAATTGTAAGTGTGGTTGTTTTTCCCACTTCACAATACACACAATTAAGTGAACAGACTTTTTTGGGAACTAAATCAACACCCAAAGACATGCCTAATCGTCTGGAAGGTACGGGGCCAAATAGATGTTTATACATGATAGAGGTTTTTTAACGAGTTAAATTTTCTTGAGCTCCGGTACTATTTTTTTTCTTGAAATTTCTGCAATAACTTTAATTTCTTTGAGTACTTCTTTAGAGATAGGCACGTTAACTTCTTCGTCTGAAAATTTTATTGCAGCCATTTTTTCTATGTTGAAAAACAACTTCATAGGTTTTTCCATTCGCGTAAACATTAAGTTATCAGCGGCTACTTCTAAGTGTTTTATTTCTTTGGCAAACATTGTATTGCTAACAGAAAATATATAGGTTCTACTTTTGTCTTCTTTGAGTATCCTTTCAAAATTTTTAAGAACCACATCTTTATAAGTAGGTGAAAAGAGTAATAAATTTAAAGCTGAACCAAAAACCAAAGTTCCTAATTCAGATTTTTTGATTAAGCTATCCGCTAGAGCTGTTGCATTATTTAACACGTCGGGTTTTAACAAATTTGCTTTAATTTCGTTTGTAGCTATTTGCTTATAGGAGTCAATAGTTACATCAAATTGGATGTTTACAAATTTTTTTTTGTAGGTGTTTAAGTCTATATCAAACAGTTTTAACATTGCTCTTTTGACAAATTCTACGGATGGGTATTGTAGCGGAATTCCTATCACTGAACCTCCTGCTTGTAACCAAGATGCTACAAATGCAAATTCAACCAAGGGTTTTCCCGAACCTCCAGGACCACTTATAATTGTTGATGTTGGATAGGGCAGGCCGTTGGGTAGTATATTTTTAAGCCAATCATGTTTTAATGTAAGTGTTTTCATCTGTTTACATATTTAGTACAGAGACATTGTGATTGCATTAATCATATTCTTTTCTCAGAGCTTCGTTACTAAGGGTTGGTTTAAGGAGTTCTGTCCATTCTTCTGCTTCCCAAGTTTTAAGATTTTGGTGGGTGAGAAAATATTTTTGTGGAATAGGATGTGTTCCCACCACAACAGGAATTTTATACTTTTCTTCAATAAATTGCTTAAAGTGAGTAATATAAGGACAAGGCGGATAACCTACAACCAGACCTGTTGCTAGATGAATGACTTCAGCTCCATTTTTAATCATTTCCTCAGGAGCATATTCTATATTACCACCTGGGCAACCACCACAAGTAGTGTATCCAACGGTATCTAAAGGTTCATCTTTGGAGTAAATATCAAAAGCACCTTCTCTGTTTTGCATGGCTTTAAAACATTTGCCACCTGCACATTTTTTGTATCTATCACAAATAATAATTCCTATTTTCATCTTGTTTTATGATTTACCGCTAAAGCGCAAAAACGCTAAGCTATTTTTTAATTAATTTTTTATCTGATTGAATAACATACATAAGCTATTACTATTTATATTCAATTGATTTTTAAAAAAAAGTTATTCCTATGAATCCTACGGCAAATCCAACCACTATATTTATTAATTTCATATAAATAAAGCTCTTTTGTGATTCAGCTAATAGCGGTAAAGCACCATGACCGTCTTGAACAATTGAACTGGCAATCAATATGCTAAACGGAATACTACCACTCACAAATAAGGTGAGAAATAGCAAGTGTGGCCCCGATTCGGGTATTATACCAACTAATACAGCAATTAATAACATCAAAACTAAATTATTGCTAATCCACTGTTCTATATCAATATATGCTTCTAAGAAATAAATGAAAACAAAAGCACCAAAAGTCCATAAAAAGATACGTAGTAGGTGCTTTTTAATTACGTGTCCCCATAAATGTTCTTTGATAAAGTGTTCAGGCACCGTAGAAACTATAAATAATACAAGTAAACTCCCTATTAAAAATGTGATGCGTTTCCAATCCTGACCACCTAACTTACCAATTAATAGAAAAAAGGTGAATAGCAATAAACCTGAAATTAGCAAGATTCTTTCCCATCCCATTGTTTTAAGTTGTTCTAGCAATTTTCCTTTTGGAAAACAATGGCATCTTTGATTATCATCATGATATTCAAAACCAAATGCATTTTCGTTTTTTTGAGGAAAATATTTAGAAAAAATTTGAATTAAAAATCCAGTACCAATTGCCACTATAAAAACAATAAGAGAAAGCAATAATGCTTTTTCAGGTATCATGGCAAACATGACAAAAGCTTCATCACCAAAAGTGGCAATCATAGCCGTTACTAATGCAGCAAAACTAACTATGCGGTGTGTAAATAACGAAACGACAGTAAACGTTCCCAAACAACCAGGAATAACACCAAGAAATGCTGCAAAAATAATTTGTAAGTATGGTTTTTGTTGCAGTTTATTATTCCAAACTCCTTTTGATTGAACATTCAAATAGTCAATAAGAAGCATCATCATCAAGACAAAACTGGTTATCATGATGGTTTTGATGAAAATTTGATAAATAGCTGCTATATTCATCTGAAAACTATTTGTCACTCAGTATATGCATCTAGTATAGCGAGGCATTCTTACTTACATGCCTTTCCAAGCTTCCGTTTCCATTTGCATAAATTTGGCCTTCTCTTGTTCATCCATTAAGACTATTTCTGGCAATAATCTATACCCAATCTCATTTAAAGGTGATTCTATGGATTGAATTAAGGTGTCTGCAATAGGAATATTTGGGAAGGGAAAGGCAAATTTTAAAGTAATGGTTTCAGAATAAATATCAATATCCTTTACGATGCCTAAATCAACTAGTGAATAATCAATCGCAGGATGTTTTACTGCTGCGATTAGATCTAATATTTCTTGATTTGTCTTCATTGTTGTCATACGTTAGTTTATAAAAAAACTATTTATACTAATTAAACTGCTTACTATTTTACATAACTATAAGTATTATTATAGCGCATCCCAAATGACGAGTATTAAAGCGCCATTTTCTGAAACAAAAGGGCCGTGTTCATCATGTGCAGCAAAAATTTGATAGGACCCTTTTGGATAGTTTTTTCCATCACTAGAATAGGAGCCTTCTAATACTAAATGCTGTTCTGCAACAGTATGGGAATGAGCACTCATGTTAAAGCCTTTTGGTAATTTAAGTAACATGGTTCTCTTACCATCCTCATCTCTCAGCATTTTTCTTTTGGTTCCTTCTGGATAACCATTTGCATTTTCCCAATTGGCATCTTCGAATAAATTTATTAATTTTTTCATGACTTAAAAATTTAATTATTACTATTTAAAACTATTCTAAAACAATACATTTATTAACTAATGATTGCTATTTTTTAATATTATAATCTAGATATGCAATCCTACAACATTCTCCATGACCAAAATTTCCTGCAAGACTTATGAGGTTCTTTGAACCACATTCGGTACACTTAGTAACTTTGCTTCTTATATCTATTGTAAACATATGCCCACAATCAGAACATTTTATACTGTTTTGTCTAAAATGTATATTTCCTCCTGATACAGAAAGTAATTTTCCTTGGTAAAAAAAAGATGCTATTTTTTTTCTTGCCTCTACAATAAGTCTGCTAAATGTAGAACGAGATATACCCATCTCGTTTGCTGCTTCCTCATGTGACATACCTAATAAATCAGCTAGTCGAATGCCTTCAAATTCATCTAAACTTAATTGAATCTCGTCCAAAGATTTTAAGGAAATACCTGCTGGCTTAAACTCCGAATAATAAGGTGGCTTATATACAATTCTGTTATTTTTTGGTCGCGACATATGTTTTGTGCTTTTTTATATAACAAAGATAATGAACATATGTGCAAAAAACAATTTTTTTGATTAAAAAAAATATTATTAAATAAAATTTGAAAAGTATTTATAAAGAGAAAAAACTCATAATAACTTATGAATCTTTTTATCTTAGTTTTAAATGTTTTTTAATAAAAATAGAAAATTAATTTACTTACTAAAAGGTTTTATTAAAAACTGTATTTTTGTCTTACATTAAAATTTTCACCCTTGACCTAGTAAACCTTAGAGTTTTCAAATTTAAATATTCAATATATCATAAAATTTATATGAATTCAAATCAAATCAGAAATACATTTTTTGACTTTTTTAGGTCAAAAGAACATACAATTGTAACATCTGCCCCAATAGTTGTAAAGGATGATCCTACTTTGATGTTTACAAATGCCGGTATGAACCAGTTTAAAGAGTTTTTTCTGGGACATGCACATCCCCAATACAAACGTATAGCAGACACCCAAAAGTGTTTACGTGTTTCCGGAAAGCACAATGATCTGGAGGAGGTAGGCAAAGATACATACCACCATACTATGTTTGAGATGTTGGGTAATTGGAGTTTTGGTGATTATTTTAAGAAAGAAGCTATTAACTGGGCATGGGAATTGTTGACAGAAGTTTACAAAATTGACAAATCACGCTTGTATGTGACTGTCTTCGAGGGAAGTGAAGAAGACCATTTAGAGCAAGATCATGAGGCTTATGATTTTTGGAAAGAAATCGTTCCAGCTGAGCGTATTTTATTGGGCAATAAAAAAGACAACTTCTGGGAGATGGGTGCGCAAGGGCCCTGTGGACCTTGTTCTGAAATTCATGTGGATATTCGGTCTGAGGAAGAAAGACAAAAACTGGAAGGTGGTAAATTGGTCAATAAAGACCATCCACAGGTCGTAGAAATATGGAATTTGGTTTTTATAGAATTTAATCGAAAAGCTAATGGTAGCTTAGAAAATTTACCTGAAAAACATGTAGATACTGGTATGGGTTTTGAACGTTTAAGCATGGTCTTGCAAGGTGTTCAATCTAACTACGATACGGATATTTTCACACCTTACATCAAAGAACTGGAAAAAATAACCGGTTTTATCTATGGGAAATCTGAGAAAATCGATATTGCTTTAAGAGTTATTTCCGATCATATCAGAGCTGTTGCTTTTTCTATAGCAGATGGGCAATTACCTTCTAATACCGGTGCCGGATATGTGATTCGTCGAATATTGCGTAGGGCGGTACGCTATGGTTTTACCTTTTTAAACCAAAAAGAAGCCTTCATTTATCAATTGGTACCTACATTAGTCAGCCAGATGGGAGAAGCATTTCCTGAGTTAAAAACACAAAATGATTTGATCGTTAATGTAATAAGAGAAGAGGAGCAGTCTTTTTTAAGAACACTAGAACAAGGTTTACAAAAGTTAGATACAATTATTTTTCAAACCTCCGGACAAGTCATTTCAGGTAAAAAAGCTTTTGAACTTTTTGATACCTATGGATTCCCTATTGACTTGACGGCATTGATATTATCTGAAAGAAATATGATCCTAGACGAAAAAGGCTTTGAAGAAGAAATGAAAAAACAAAAAGAACGTTCGCGTGCTGCTACCGGAATGGAAACGGATGATTGGGTCATATTAAAAGACTCGAAAGAACCCAATTTTATAGGCTATGACAACTTACATTCAGCAGTACATATCCTGAAATATAGAAAAATTAAGACCAAAAAAGAGGGAGAAATGTATCAAATAGTGCTTGATCAAACACCTTTTTATCCGGAAGGTGGTGGACAAGTTGGTGATCAAGGGTTTTTACAAACTGCAGATGGTCAAAAAATCAAAGTTTTAGACACAAAAAAAGAAAGTAATCTGATTGTACACTTTACAGATACGATTCCCAATGACCCAAACCAAGTACTACAAGCCGAAGTAGATGTGCAAGCCAGAAAATTAACAGCGCGTAACCACTCTGCCACCCATTTGTTACACCAGGCTTTGAGGCAAATATTGGGCACGCATGTAGCGCAAAAAGGTTCGGCAGTATATCCCAAAGGCTTGCGTTTTGACTTTTCTCATTTTGGTAAAATGACACAAGAAGAAATACGGCAAGTGGAAGATTTTGTCAATACGCGTATACAGGAAGCTCTACCCATTCAAGAGTATAGAGATATACCTATCCAAAAAGCTAAAGAGCAAGGAGCTATGTCTTTGTTTGGAGAAAAATATGGTGATAAAGTACGGATGATCCAATTTGGGGAATCCCGTGAGCTTTGTGGGGGGACACATGTGGAAAATTCCAGAGATATTTGGCATTTTAAAATAGTTTCAGAAGGGGCTATTGCAGCAGGTATCAGACGTGTGGAAGCCATTACTTCTGAGGCGGCAGTTGCTTACTATACAGACGTTGACAGACAGTATGAGGAGCTGAAAACTCTACTTAAAAATCCCTCAGACCCTGTTGCGCAAGTGCAGAAATTACAAGACGAAATTGCCGGTTTAAGAAAAGAAGTACAGCATTTACAAAAAGCCCAGGCACAGAATTTAAGCAAAGATTACATTGATGAAATGACCCTAATCAATGGTGTTCATTTCTTAGCTAAAAAAGTAGATTTGGACACGCCTACTATTAAGGATTTATTATTCGATATTGGCAATGAGCAAGAAAATGTCTTTGTGGTGTTAGCTAATGAACAAGATGGAAAAGCTACGCTTTCTTGTTTTGTTTCTAAGAACTTGGTCAAAGAAAAAGATTTACATGCCGGAAATATCGTCAGGGAACTGGCCAAACATATTCAAGGTGGTGGTGGCGGACAGCCATTTTTTGCAACGGCAGGTGGTAAGAAACCTGCCGGAATACCAAATGCTTTAGAGGCTGCCAGACATTTTATAGAATAAAAGTAGTTTTACTTTGTCTTATTCGCCAGCTGTCCACAAGCTGCATCAATATCTTTGCCGCGGCTACGCCGTACATTGACGATGATATGATTTTTTTCCAGGGATTTAATATAGAGGTCAATAATATTAGGATCAGCTTGTTCAAAGTTGCCGCCGTCTATGGGATTGTATTCTATCAAATTGACTTTGGCGGGAACTTGCTTGCAAAAATTGACAAGGGCATCCATAGCCTCTTTGGTGTCGTT
>JANTFO010000019.1 GCA_024763365.1 Flavobacteriaceae bacterium | reverse complement strand
AGTTTTCTTGCTTGAAGGTCTATCCATGCACCATACACTTCAATTTCAGCAGAAATATCTCCTTTATGATTGATAATTTGATGTTTAAAACGCCACTTTTCAAGATTCTTAGAAGCAGCTATAAGCTGCATGTTTACCGTGATATTTTCACCCATTTTAATCTCTTTATAAAAACTACAAGATTCTTTAAATAGTATTGGGCCAATTTGAATTCTTGCAAATTCATCAATAGAAAAATTATTTTCAGCGAAAAACCTTACACGGGTTTCTGCGGCATAATCATAATAAGCCGAATGTCGCATGTGTCTGTTGGGGTCAAAATCTGCCCACCTGGTTGTAAAAGTTTGTTGATACATCAAATAAAAGTTTTGAGCAAAAGTAAATTATTCAAAATTACTAAGCAGTATTTATTTTGTGAAATAATTATTTACATTTTTATTTCCAAAAGGCTCCTGGGACAATACAAAAATTAATTCTACTGTGATTATCTTTAAGCTTTAAGAGTATTTCCTCTGAAGTATATTTCTGCAGATCTTTAAAAACATGACGTTCTTCAAAACGAATGTGCTTTTCTAAAATATCTGCGAATTGCCCGGCTTCATCTATTTTTATTTGGTTTTGTAATACTATAGATTTTAATGTTGAATGTTCTTTTAAAGCTTGTGTTTTGAATGTTTCATGGATGGTGGATAAGCTATAAATACGCTTTTCCTCAAACAGTATATGTGCTTCTAAAAACGCTTCCCAAAACCACTTGATATAAGCATTGATCTTCTGGGCAGAGACATCATTTTTGATCCCTTTTTTAAGGTCCAAACAAAAGGAAAGAATAACCCGATGTTCTTTACTAATTTCTTGTAGTCCTTGATGCCTCTTCATAAACTTATACGAATTGTTCTAATAGTTCAATACGTTTTTCAATGGGAGGGTGGGTGGCAAAAAGATTGTCCCAAGAAAAACCGTGATTGGAAGGTTTCGGGTTATCGATAAATAATTGAGCAATATCACGACTTTCTAAGGCTTCAATAGTAGGGTCTGCACTAATTTTCCGCAACGCATTTGCCAGCGCTTCAGGGTTTTTAGTCATTTCTGCAGAACCGGCATCAGCCATATATTCACGCGAACGGGAAATGCCAAACCTTAGCAATAATGAAATAAAATAACATACTGCCGATATCACAATTGCTGCCAAGATGATCAAACCAGTTCCTTTGTTATCCCTGCTTCTTCCGGCAATTCTAATGGAACGAAAAGCCATCTCTGCAATGAAAGAAAAGATGCCTACAAAAATGATGGAGACGATCAATAAACGAACATCCCGATTAATGATGTGTGATAATTCATGTGCCATGACAGCTTCCAGTTCGTCATCATTGAGTTTGTCGATGATACCCTGAGACAGAGTCACGGCATACTGAGATTCTTTGATACCACTGGCATAGGCATTTAAAGAATTGTCATTGATCACAAAAAGTTTAGGTGTTTTGATGCCGTTAGCAATGCTCAAGTTTTCTAAAAGGTTGTAAACTCTTTTATTTTCTTTTCTTTCTAGAGGTTTGGCTCCGGTGGCCAGTTGAATCATACTTGCATTAAAAAACCAGGCAATACTAAACCAAATTGCGACACCGATTATGATAAAGGGCAAGCTGTTTAAAAATGTTGCATTTGTTACTTCTATATTTTGTTGACCCAAAATAAAAATAAAAGCATAAACCATTGCCATAAGCAATAGTGGAAAGGCTATTAACAAGGCGATGGATGTAGTATTATTTTTATTGATTTGGCTTTGAATACCTATGTACCTCATTCAAAATCAACTTTTGGTGGTTCGCTCATTTCTTCACGGCGCGCTTCAAGATCAAAGAGTACTTCTCTTTTGAAATTAAAATTTTGTGCAATGAGATTAGAAGGAAAGCTTTCAACAGCTGTATTGTACTCGGTTGTGGTGGCATTGAAAAAACGGCGGGCTGCAGCCAGTTTATTTTCAATGTCAGAGAGTTCTTCCTGGAGTTGCATGAAATTTTGATTGGCTTTGAGATCCGGGTAATTCTCAACCGCAATCCTCAATCCATGTAATACGGATCCCAATTTTTTTTCTGCCATGATCTTTTCATCAATACTATTAGCATTCATGGCCTGGCTACGAGCATTGGTGATATCAGTAAGTAAATCTTTTTCGTGCTTGGCATAGCCTTTTACGGTATCTACCAATTGGGGGACAAGATCGTGTCTTTGGCGTAATTGCACGTCTATATCGGCAAAAGCATTTTCACGTTTGTTACGCAAAGCTACCAAACGGTTATATAGCACAACTGCGAATAAAAAAACCGCTACAATAATGACAAGGAAAAATAAAAATGGCATAAGAATATATTTTTAAAGTAATAATGGGCTAAAGTTAAGAAAAAATAGGCTAGGGGGTAGGTGTTTATGTAGAAACGTGTTTAACTAAGAATACCTTTAATAAAAAAGTCAGATAATACGATGTTTTTTAGCCTTTGTTAAAGCATCAATTTTATTGTGTACCTGCAGTTTTTTATATATATTTTCTACATGCTTGCGCACAGTACCTGATGATATGTACAAGTTTTGGGCAATGGTATTATAGTTTAAACCTTTACTGATCTGAACTAATATCTCAGTTTCTCTTTGGGTAAGCTTCATTTTTTCATGGTCAACATCTGTTATAGATTCTAAGGGGTTTCTGAGTAAATTCAGTGTTTTAAGAGCTATACTGGGAGTCATAGGAGCGCCTCCATCCATAACTTCCATAATGCCTTTTTTAAGATGATCTGCATCTATTTCTTTAAGTAAATAACCATTAGCTCCTGCTTTAATTGCTTTGAATATTTTCTCATCATCATCAAAAACAGTTAGTATGATTACTTTTATTTGCGGATATTTTTTTTTGATCAATTCAGTTGCTTTAATCCCGTCCATTTCGGGCATTTCTATATCCATTAATATTACATCCACATTATGATCATTCTCCAATTTCCCAATCAATTCAGCACCATTTATTCCTCTGAATTTAAAATTCAACTCTTCAAAAAAAGACAGTTTCTCGATTACAGTGTTGGCTAAGAAATTATTGTCTTCCGCTATGGCTATTTTTATTTTCATTCAATATAATTTTAACAAATGTAGTCTTAATTTATTTAGAAAATTATACGGCATTTAACGTATTTATATTAAAAAGTATGCTGACTCTTGTTCCCATATTGGGGAAAGTTTTCAAAATAAATTTTCCGCCTATTTCACTGATTCTGTTCTGCATGTTTTCAAGCCCATTACCTTGTTCGATAGTAGTTTTGTCAAAACCTATTCCGTCATCTTGTATTAATAAGTTTAACTGTTCATCCTTCAAATAAATATCAATATTGATGTTTTTAGCATTTGCATGTTTCAGTGCATTGTTAATAGTTTCTTGAACCACTCTAAATAGATTTATCCCTCTGATTGATGTAAAATTTATAGGTTGCTCAACTTTTGAATTTAATTGAATGTTAATCAATTCATTAGCCATGCGGGCCTTGTCTATAAATGATAACAGACGTGATTGAAAGTTTTGATAACTTATTTTATCATGATTCATTGCCCAAATGGTATCTCTGAGTTGATTGATAGTATCCTTCGAAAATTGGGTAATCTGTTGTAGTTTTAGTTTAAACTTTTCATCGGTCATTTTTGATTGAAATTGTAAATTTTCCGTTGAAGAAATAATGAAAGTTAGTTGGGAACCTATATTGTCATGAAGATCTCTGGATATCCTTATACGCTGTTCTTGTAATTTGTTTTTGGTATTAATTCGGTTGAGCTCCTGCCGATGATTCAATAAATTTTGCAACTTCAATCTTTTATCCTTCATTCTTTTAAAATAAAAATATATAATAATAGTAATAATCAATAAGCTTAAAGCTGCAACGAGGAATATCAAACGATTATTTTTTATGGTTAATCTGTTCTTTTCCAGTTCTTTTTGTTGTTTTAAAATTTCTATTTCCTTTTTTTCTGTTTCATAAGCTATATTGAGTTGAGCGATCTCTTTTTGAAATTCTAATCCGTTTAGACTATCCTTAACTTGCATTTGACGCTGCTTATTTTCCAAGGCACTTTTAAAATCTCCTTTTTGTTTATATAAATCAGTTAAGTTTTCAAAAATATAAGTTAATAAATCCCTATTTCCTACATCATAGGCTATATCTAAAGACTCTGTTAAGAGTCTAATGCCCATATCGTAGTCCCCTGTTTTTGAATAGATATTCGATAAACCAACCATTGTAATCGCTTCACCACTTTTATCTTTGAGATCTCTTTTTATTTTTAAAGCATTTCTATACAACTCAGTAGCTGTTTTATGATCATTTTTTAATCCGTATACTGCCGCCAGGTTATTATAATCTTTAGCTATTGAATGCAAGTCATTTTCTCTGGTAGATTCAGCAAGTGATTTCATGTGAAATTCAATGGCTTCGTCATAACGTTTTAGTTCTTTAAGTATGATTCCTTTAGTGCTAAAAATAGCTTGAGGTGGAAGGCTATCTTGCGCGATGCTCTTTTCTTCTGCTAAAGTTATATATTTTAAAGCCTCTTCATATTTTTCTTGTTCCATTAACACCAATGCAATACCATTATATGCATCTACTGCCAGCATAGTATTTCCTAAACTGTCTTGAATTTTAGCTGATTCAATAAACATTTTATTGCACTTTATATAATCACCCAAAAAATAAATTGATCTAGCCTTAGCGTATAAAACTCGGGCATGTTTTTCTCTATCTGATAAAAATTTGGCAATGGAATCAGCTTTATCATATACCACGAGGGAATACTTGTATTCACCTCTACGATACCAATAAAAGGCTTGTTCAAGATAGGCTTTAAAAAGTAAAGAATCATTCGTTTCATAAGCAATTGACACCAATCTGTTAACGTACTTTTCGGCTACATCCATATCCGTATTATAGTAAGTATTCAGTGCTTTATATAATATTTCAAACTTTTCTTTTGGGTCGTCTACTGTCGCTATTCTTATCTCCAGGCTGTCTCTTTCCTGAGGCCAGGAAATTACATGAAAAATAAAAAAAAATACAAAAATTGTATATCTCATTTAGTTAGGTTTTACAAATCACAATTTATAAAAATCTTTTATAATATAACATCTCTATTTGAAAACATCCCCCTTTGTTTTTATAATAAGTAATCGTTATTGATAAAAAAAAAGATTAATTTTTAATAAATACCGTATCTGTTATATTAATAAAAAGTCAAAATTTTTAAATAGAAAATGGAACACAATATAGGTTCCTATACTGAGCTCCATTTATAAATGTAGTAAGGTAAATTTTACTTAACTAATTTAAAACCACTTATAGTACTTCCGCCTGATTTAAAATATAATATACCTTCAATATCATCCACTTCATACATAGGTTTTTTATCTTTCAAAACAATCTCATCAACTTTCTCTCCTGTATCTTTATCTATTTTTACCAAACCTACTCCTTCACTCAATTTTGTCAAGATAAAGGTAGCATTTTCTGTTGCCTTGGTTGCTTTAAAACGTTGTCCCATAGCTTGAAAAGAGCTGGAAGCTATATCACCAAATCCTTCTGCATAAGTTTCCATTCGTTGTGTTTCTGAATGGTATGGACCTAATGTCCCCCGATTATAACCTGCCTGAAAAGAAGCCGCGCTAGACATAGCCATTGAACTAACAGCTACTGCTGTTAATAATATTTTACCAACAGTACTAATCCCCGGAGCTTTGTAGTAAGTGTGCCATTGTTTACTTCCATCAAAATCAAAAGAGGAGAGGTTCTGTTCAGAAGATAGTAATATCCCACTTTCCCTTACACTGATATTTGTCGGGTCTTCTTTACCTTCAAATTTTACATCATTTATCAGGAGTTTATATTCCCCGTTATTTCCATTAAAAGCATAGACGCCATCTTTACAGGAAACTAAAAAACGATCTTGTTTTTCATCATAACAAGAGGTAACGGCTTTTGAGTTTTTATATTTTACAGGTTTTCCAAATACAGATTCTCCAGTCTTTAGATTTAATATATCTGTTTCTGTTTCAGAGATATACAACATACCTTTATCAACTTTTGCCATAATTTGGATTCCTGGACCTGTTTTATAAGGTTTTTTCCAAACCGGTGTACCATCAAATGCAATTTTATTGATACCTCCGGAAGAAACCCCAAATAAAATACCATCATCTTCTATATAAAAATGGTTTATAATCCCTTTTGTTTTAGGCGACTTATCCCAAAGATCTTTTCCTGAGTTTAAATCTAACAAATACACTTTTGAAGTACCGGAACCTTTCACTTTACTAGCTATTCCTCCCACTAAACCTTTTTGCCCCGAACCTACAATATTAGTTACTAATGCTAATCCATGATTAGTGAACTCTATCATGGATATTATCCCTTTAATTTTGTTACCTTCTGGCCATAAGGAATTACCGTCATCGGCGTTAATTTTATACACAACTGTATTGTCTCCTTTTGATCGAAAAGCATAGATTTCTCTTGTTTCTTCTTTTGTGATGATCTGAGTTGCGTTTTTTATTGGGGCACTCCATTTTACAGCGCCTGTACTAATAGAATAACAGGTAACATTTTTCATCCCCGGAATAACTATATCATCTCCTAAAATATCTGGACGACCTGTCATCATGTTTGCTGATTTTCTTTCGAATATTCTTACCAATTGACCATTGAGCATATCGTAAAGCCCCACTCCATTGGTATAATTGCCGACCCCTTCTCCTTTATGCATTCCATTGACTACCAATTTCATTTCCGGAGCTATAAAATGTCTGCTAGTAACGCCTCCTTTCCAATTTGATTCTTTTGAATCGAAAACCATTTCACCCTTGACAAGATCCACTACAGAGGTATGCTGTATCATACCTTTTGGTTTAATGATAAGAAATGGTGTACCTGGTACAAATTCCAGGTTTTCTTCCTTTACTTTTTTAAGACGGTCTATTTTAAATGATACTTCAGGACTATTTGGCCGAATACCAACTAAAGCTTCACCTGTAGAGGATAGTAAGGTTCCTGATTCCGTAAGCATCATCCATTTTACCTGTCCATCAAATGTATAGTTGAAATCTGCTGATTGGGAATAAACGTTCTTTACATTTAGGATCAAAACTATTAATGTTAAGATCTGGAATAGTTGTTTTTTCATTTTTAATTAGGTTTAAAATTTATATTTCAAAAGTCTAAATTTTGAATAGGGAAATCAATACGAAGAACTTCGTATTGTTCAAATTTAACTAGCCAAAAAAAGGTTAAAGATTCCACCTATAAGGTTTTCCTCTTTAACCCATTACCCCAAAAAAATAGCTTGATATTATTACTGAAAGTTAGCTTTAAAACTACCGTTAGTAATTGATTTTGTAGTTTGATTATCAGCATTATAGCCCTCAAAAAAGAAAGCACCCTCCACTGTGTTGTCATCATCAGTAGTAACTTCTAAGGTACCACTACCCACATCAAATGTCGACATCCAGCTTGCAACGGGATTTACTGTAATATAACTCAATGAATTTGTATTAGATAGATTGTCACCTGTATGATAGGTGCCCTCACCAATATAATTATGAATAAGGACATGAATGGCTTTACCGGAGTTGTCACTTCCTTGAATGGTCAGAATTCCATTGGTTTTTGTGGCAGCTGTAGTATCATAATCTGCTGATGCTCTAAAATCTACCCCATCAACTTTACAAGTTACAAATTCACCTGAGGGATTGGTGTCCTCTGCATTATCTTTATTACAATTTACTAAAGATAAGGATACAATAGTCAATACAATTAAGATCGATTTTTTCATAGTTACTAAATTTAAATTAATAATACACAAAAATCCAGCTTAATATATATGTTCACAATACGCTATTTTACATATATTATTATACTTTTAAAACTTTTTAATTTAAATTCTTTTTGAGTACTTAATATTGACAATGTAAGTAGAATAACTTATTGACAATATTTTGATAGAATATATAAATCAAATTAGCACCATTACATTAGCTTTCAATATAGTATTTGAATAGATAGCGACAAGCTTGTTTGATTGTTTAAGTATCTTAATTTAAGGGTCACCTTGTATCTTTCCCATTCTAGTCAATTCAAAACTGATTGGAATTGTGTCCAACCCAATACATTATAAATTTGAATTTCTCTTTTTTCGAGGCACCAATTTATTCTAGTTTTCAAATGCTTCAAAGGCATCAATTATATCAAGATACACACCGTCAAAACCCGCATCCAATATTTTTTTTAAATATGAATTATCATTGCCGAAAATGATATTTTGCCATTCAGAATCCCAATACCGAACTACATAATTTCCAGGCCAGTTTGGATTTTCTTTTTCAATAAAAGACGGGCTTCCTGGCTTCCAACCTACCTGCCAATAATAACGATAGTTTTCTGCTTCACCAATAGACATATAACAAATCAATAATCGTTCTCCGCCATTGGCTTTTTGTTTTAGTTCTTCTATTTGGTTATTTGTAAATTCTTCACCATTAAAAAAGAAATCCATTATTAAGTAGTCATAATTTGTGTTTTTAACGGCATCTACAAAGTCTTGTCGGTTTGTAAAAAGATTATCGGGATTTATCAGGTAAAGGAAATTTTTTGCTTCTTGCAAATTATTGATAATATCTGAATTTTCATTATAAATGGGTGTAGGATAGTTTGGGATATTATCTAATTCGCGATGGTCGGCTGCAAAAGAGAGGTAATTATTTAAGTGGTTTACAGCATAAGAGTTGTCCATCTTCGAATGAGATGAACAATAGTCAGTAACCATTATTTGAACTGTTCCGTTGTTTTTTGCCATATCCAGGAACGTTTTCATCCACTGGTTTTCAGTTGTTGGAGTTTCATGGTCGTCAGCGCTATAACCATAATTTAAACTTTCCTGACCAATGCCGTCAATAGCGTTGATGTAATCCATCTCGGGAGAACCTTCATCATCACCTGTCGTACTAATAAGTTCCGCTCCGTTTTGAGGTATTATGAAAAAATCGGGGTTAATGCCTTTTGCATAAGCGCTAATATTCTTTACAAAGTCTCTCATTTCTTGTTTGTAGTCCATGCCTGATGGCAATGGATTATCTGCTTCCTTATGACAAGCTGTAAAATTACTTACTAATACTATGAAGATAGTTGATATACTTATTTTAATCATTTTTTCCATGTCTTTAATTTATGGTTTAGTCTATTTCAGATATCGCAAACTCTAATATTGCAATTGGTTTGTTTGATAAATTACTTAAAGTCGGATAAATATCTTTCAAGATATCTGAAAATTCCTGATAGTCATCGCCGCTCTCCTGTGGCCCATAAACGCTAACTCCAAGCCAATCAATATACGCATCACCAGGATAGTAATTTTCTATCATATTCCAATTAACAGTTGGTTCACTATATGCATCTACGTGAAAAAACCAAGTCATATTTGTTGCTCCATTGTTATTACATATATCAATAATATGACGGTATGCATCTCTAAATCTTTCTGCTCCATCGTATAAATTTGGGTCACCGTATCCGGAAGTTTCACCAGCACCATTGTATTGTCCATTCCATGGAAACCAATTTCCATTTACTTCTGTTCCAAATTCTGCTAATAACGGAATGTCTGTATTTTTGGCATCAATGGCCCATTGTGTAAGTTCTGCATCAAAATCGCCATCAATTATTTTTTGCATTGTATAATTGGGGTCGGGACCTCCTTCGTCGAAATTAGTTCTTGGCATAATTCTTATAAATGGAATTCTTTCTGTCGCATCAATAGTATTTACTGCAGCAGTTGGAAATTTTATATTATCATACCAATTATTTGAGAAATAAGCCCATACAATTCTTTTATTTACAAGCGTTTCAAAATTACTAATTTGCTCAGCAGTAACATGATCCTCTGTTCCAGCGAAGTCGGGGAACGCAGCATGATAAATTCCTGTGACAGGTTCGATAAGTTTTTTTGCTATTAGGTTTGGTGTTACTACAAATGTTGATGAGCTTATGCCGGTTTTATAGGCATTTAAACTCTCAGTTGATGAATTCACTTTTAAAACAGAATTATCAAAATTTTCGTGCCACCAAGAAATGGCTTTTATCTTTGGATAATTACCACTTTCAAGACTTACAAAAGCGTTTTCTATCCATGCTGCTTTTTTGTTTGTTTTTTCTTCTTCATCATTTTTTCGACAAGCACTCAAGGCCAAAGTGATTGTAACAAAAAATACTATTATTTTTATCCTATTCATTGATTAGTTGGTTAATAGTCAAACCTCATTATTAGAAAATACTCCTAAGGCTTGTAATAATCATATTACAGGGATAATAATCCTTTAAAAGGCAAGTAAAAGGTTATGTGTTAAGTTAATAACTCATGGCACATAAAAGTACCTGGCCTGCCTTACCAGGTCAATTAGTTTCTTATTGAATATTATTTGTCAAGAACTAATATGGATAATTATATAATTCTATAACAAATTTAGATAAATATTATTGTAAGGATTGACAATTCCAAAAAAACTATTGTATAGTTAATTACTCAATAAATTATTAACAACTGATTCTGGCATAAACATTTTATATAATTCTGCCATATTTTTATCAAATTCAAGCATTTTTAATTGTCCTACTTTAGGATCGTCAATTATCAATATAACTTTATCACCACTAATAGTAATGTCCTTTCCTTTGCGTGTAATAATTTGATCTTTAAATTGATTTTTAAATGTCCCCACCATAAAATCTAAATAAACATTAAAATCGTCATCTGTTTGGGTTTCACTTTGTATAAAATGAAATGTAAATGAATTAAAATAGTTAACATTGGCATATTTCACAGATTCAAATGAAAAGACAGACTCGATATTTTTAAATGTCATCTCATTAAAAGAAGTAGTGAAAGCTTCATTATTAAATGCTTTTTCCATTTGATCTATCAAGGCATCTTTTGACATTATATCCAAAAAGCCTTTAGGCATATTATCTAATAGCTCCTCCCAATTTTGTGATTGAATTTGATCAAAAAAAGTCTTGAAGAATGTTTGAGTTTTTTCAGTTAACTCGTCACTGAGCAACTCTGATTTTATATTTTGTGTATATGTTAAGGTTGTAACACTTAAAAGTAAAATGGTTAAAATGGTTTTCATAAGTAAATTAGTTTTTAATAGTTCCTCCGTATTCTTTAATATTATCTTTTGTTTCTTTTGAGTTCATATGTTTATTGTAATCATCAATTAATTGATTAGCTGAACTTGTGATTCTATTCAGTACTTCTTTTGGAATGTACTGTTTGACAGATATAAAAGCATCGATTCCTTCTGCTTTGGTTTTCATTAATACCTTAAAAGGCATGCCAGAATCGTATTGATCTAATTTTATTAAATAATTAGCTAGCTTCCTTTTCGCCTGTTCATCATTAGCATGAGATAAATATTCGTCCACTTTAGCTTCATAAAGTGTAATAAAACAAGACCTTTCTTCACAAGTTTTAAATGCTTCTAGGTCTGGGTCTATTTCAAAATTGGTTTGCTTCTTTTCATCTTTTTCTTGTTTGAATGCTGCTCCATAAACACCTTCACTAAAAGGTACTATGTTTATTGGATGAAATGGTTTATAATCTCTAAAATTTGGAATCACAAATTTATTACCATTCTTCAAAATAATCATAAAATGTAATTGATCATTAGACCAATAAGCAGATGCTACTTCCGTATTTATATTGTTACCTTGTGAATCATATAAATCAAACAGATAATCCTCAAACCCAACAATAAAACCGAACTCCACATTTCCCATAATTAATGCCGCTTGATGCACTAAATTGCTTTGTTCTGTTTTAAAATTTTTAAACTCATATAATTTTTTAGATATGGTATCAAAGATAATTAGATTTTCCCCTCCAAAAAGTGACTTACAATGTTGCGAAATATTTTCACCTTTGTTAAAAAACCAAAATGAAGTATTTTCTTTATTCTTAATCCAGATTGGTGTTTGAGGATATTCTGCTTTTAAGGTTTCTTTATAATACGAAAAGAAATCTAGTTGTTTTAATTCTGCTATATATAATTTAAAAAAAGGAGATTCTAAGTCGCTATAACCCGTTACATTTCCATCTGCATAATGTATTTCTCTAATTTCTGTGCTTTTAATTTTATCAGATAATTCAGATCCGAAACCACTAGCATAGCAAATCACCCAATTTTGGTGTTTATCAAACTTATAATAATAGTTAATTCCGCTAACTTTTCCTGTTACTAAATCTGTAATAATTTTTTGCGTAACATTTCCTTTAAAATCTAAATTATAAACGGTGTGTTTAGAGCCCTCAGTAATTTCCATTGTAAAATCTTTAGAAGCATCCTCAAAATTATATGCATATATCGCTATAGATTCTAATTGTTCTATTTTATTATATTTTAATGCTTTTTCTACTCTTCCCTTATTATCGAACCAAAATGTTTTCTTTTCGGTGTCCGATTCACTTTCAAGTATGTTATTAGGTAATCGTTTATAAAGCGTTTCATAATCATCTTGGTTGGGACTATAAACTATCTTTGCAAGTTTTTTATCTGACCCTGTAGAGCGGTCTTCATATTTTACTCCACTACCTGTCTTATTTTCATTTTCATCAAAAGTTATTGAAGCACTTATTTTACCATTTAGATATAAATATTTAAAAATATATTTATAAGAGGATTCACCACTATACGAGAAAAACTCATTTTCATTATTTTGCAATAAGTAATCATTGAAAATTCTAGTATCTATTGAGGCAAAACTATAGACATCTTTACCCTTTAAATAATTACTAAACAAAGTTGCGGTAACTACTTTTTTAGGATTGTGATTTGGGTTTTTCTTTTTTCTAAAGCCAAAATCTTTATATAAATGGGTGTTTTCAAAACCTATTATTTCATTTTGAGTTGGTGGTAGCTGTGCATAACATACATTCATAAAGAATATAAGTAGAATATGTATGATTTTATTCATTATTATTAAATCTGAATTTTTGTAAAAGAAGGGTAAAATAATTATATAATAAATACGGTGTTTGTCGTATATTTATGAATGGTTAATATTAGTTTATCTCAATCTTAATCAAGGTGGCAAGAAAGTTATTAATAAGATCCATGCGGTGATAAATACGGGCACACCTTATCAGATAGGGGTATTGCAGTATATTAAAAGATAAACTATACAGATAGCTTACCAAAAAAACTCAAGTATTATGGTATGAGATAAATAGAAAAAAAATACTTATTTGTAATTCCTTAAGCTTAAAGGAAACTACTTTTCATAGCAGCCATTGTTGTACTTTCATTTTTTATTCAAGAAGTTTATGTGTTTTTCAACTTGTTTCTCTATTGAAATTACATTTTTTTGGACAGTGTAATATCGTAGTTGCTTAAATTTCGTAAAAATATATTCATCTTGATAACTTCTATAAATTCCCTATCATTAACTAAATTATCGAAATTTTTAAGCGTTCCCGAAACCCATAGTGTGTCAAGGTCGATAGGTTTAAGAATTTGTGGATATAGTTGTTCCCATTGATATTTATCTTTCACACGATCTCAACGTATTCAATATATTCATGCTTTGTGTTATGAAAGGATAAGATAATGAATTTCGTGCTGAATCATTAGATATCAAATCTAATCCGATAGATTTAGGTTTTCCCAGGCAAAATATTTTTCAGTAAACCGAAAATTTCCAAAAGAATTTTATCATTGGTCATTGGTTTTTGACAATGAAACACAACGCCCTGCAAAAAGCAGATGTGTTCAAGATTTATCTCACAAAATAGAGGCTATAAGATTTAAAATTAGCCATTTTAAGAAAGAAGTTCAAATAACCAGCCCATACATTCTTTAACATAAAGTGGATGGGCTATAAAATGAATGTAAATAATAGCTTCTTATTCTTTTATACTGCTCGTGCATGGATTAGCACTGTTGTATGCCTGCATTTTTATATTTTTTCCCATTCTTCAATGCCACCTTCTATTACATTAAAAATAGGGTGAACTTCGATATCGAAGACCTCCATCAATTTCTCATAGCGATTTATATCTCTTATTTTTAACTTATTGAGTAAATGCTGCCATTCGTATTCCAGCTGCCCTCTATTTACATTCAAAATGATTGGTTCGGCTTTTTGAAGTTTAAATTTATCCTTATTAAAGTGATATCCCCTGCTAATAGATTCCTGATAAACGACTTCTAAATATTGATTGATGCATTGGAGTGGGTTATCAGAATTTTTAAATCGTGTTAATTGCGGGTGGTTTTTGTAGCCTTTGGTATTGCCCTCTAATACATTTTTTGCGAGTAGTGTTTCGCGCCAAAGTGCTACCAGACCTTTAGCATCGAGGTGTTTCGGATGTATAGACCATATTCTCATAATGGAAATATTTTTTGGAGCATTTGTGTTCGGTAATCAAAAATTTCGTTCAGTTTATTTTTAATCACTATTGAATTGGCAATTTTACCCAAAATCCCAAACGGAGGTTGGTAACTCACAATGTCTTTCATTAAAACACCCGTTTTTTCAGGTATAATAAGATGCTGATGATGCCACAATTTATAAGGACCAACTCTTTGTTCATCAACAAAATAAGATTGCTCCCTGACATGCGTTATTTCAGTTACCCAATTGGTGGGAATATTTAGTAATGGACGAACCGTATAACTGATAATCATACCTTCGTATATTTTGTCGGGTAAATTTGGTGTTCTGATATCGAAGCCCATGTTTTTAGGAGTGATTTCTTTTAAGTTCTTTGGTGAACTAATAAAATCCCATACCTCTTTGATGGAAGTATTTATATATTGTTCTTTTTGAAATTGATAAAATGCCATAAAACGTTTTTTATATTGAAAGTTCCTGTTTTTTTATTAAACGATTGATATTGGTCCGATGCTTAAATACGATTAAAATTGTATAAACTGCAAAATAACAGCATGTTAAACTTAGTCCGTGAATGATTAGTTCAACCCAAGGCAGGGCTGGCTCAGCCACCTATAATTATCCATTTTCCATTATACCTCGCCGAAGTCTTCCATTTTTGGTACACTTTCTACTTTTTACTTATAACCCTTTGCCTTTCTCACTATTTCCCCACGCAGAAATTCGCAAAAATATTCCCCAGCAGATCACGGTCTACTTCAAAGTCTCCGGTAATTTTACCAAGTTGTCGTAAACTCTCACGAATATCAATACTAAGCAGGTCACCACTTATTCCGGATGCCAGGCCTTGTTTCACTTCTGCGAGCGCTTCATAGGTAGTATTCAGAGCTTCAAAGTGCCGTGCATTACTTACGATACTTTGTGCACTGTTCAATTGATGGATTTCAGTCATATCGGCGAGTACGCGCGTTAGTATGTCCAGGCCATTTTTGTTTTTTGCAGAGAGTACTAAGGCTTCGGGAAAGTCTTGTTGGAGATCTTGTAAAGCTTCTTTAGCAAGTAAGTCTGTTTTATTAAGCAGTAGGATTTGTTTTTTATCGGGATAGGCTTCTTTTATTCGATTAATCTCTTGTTTGTTTTGTTCTTTTAGCCCGGATTTTTCACGTATTTCATTGGCATCCAGTATATAAAGAATGAGCTGTGCTTTCTCCATATTTTCATAGGTTCTTTGAATACCGATACTCTCTATCGTATCATCTGTATGACGAATACCAGCTGTATCAATAAAGCGAAAAGCTACTCCATGAATACTGATTTCGTCTTCAATAGCATCACGGGTAGTTCCAGCTATGGCCGATACGATTGCTTTCTCTTCATTTAGCAAAGCATTGAGCAAGGTAGACTTACCTACATTTGGGGCACCAACAATGGCAACGGGTATACCGTTTTTATATACATTACCGAGTTGAAAAGATTCGATAAGTTGTTTGATTTTTTGTAATAATTGCGCTATTAATACGGTGAGCTGTTTTCGTTCGGCAAACTCCACATCCTCTTCAGAAAAATCCAGCTCCAATTCAATGAGGGAGGCAAAATCCAACAATTTCTGCCGTAAGTCTTTCAAGTCTTTTGAATAACCGCCACGCATTTGTTGCAAAGCTACTTGATGAGCAGCTGCACTTTTACTTTCTATTAAATCTGCAACGGCTTCTGCTTGCGACAAGTCTAACTTTCCATTCAGAAAAGCCCTCAAGGTAAATTCACCACCTTCGGCTTGCCGAGCACCACTTTTGATAAATAGGTTGAGTAAGCGCCTTTGGATAAATAACGAACCGTGACAATTGATCTCTACTACATCCTCTCCGGTGTAGGAGGTAGGGTTTTTAAAAATTGCCACCAAAACTTCGTCTATTATCTGATCTCCATCGATGATATTCCCAAAATGCAAACTATGCGAAGCGACATCTTTTAAAGAAATCTTTTTAGCAAAACTTGTAAAGTGTTTGTCAATTAATTGGAAGGCATCTACACCGGACAACCTCAGAATGGCTACTGCTCCCTGTCCTGGAGGGGTTGTTAAGGCAATAATGGTATCGGGCTGATATAAACTTGAAATATTGATAAGGCATGGTTTTTGGAAAAACAAAAATACAATTTCTTTGTTCAGTAAAAAATATCTTAAAAAATCAAAATTTAAGATTGCCTGTACAAAAAATTGTTAGTTTTGTACAAAATTTTTAATTCATCTAAAAAAGTAAACACTTATTATGAAAAAATTATTCTTATCACTAGTAGCTATAGCAGCTGTTAATTTATTTTCACAAGCTCAAAATGAAAAAGTTGTTGGAACCCCAAAAGAATCACCTCAAATAACCTTTACTAATCAGGTTCATGATTTCGGAACCATTCAGGAAGGTGATGTAGTAGAGACCGTATTTGAATTTACCAATACGGGGAATGCGCCTTTAACCATTCAAAGAATCAGTGCCAGTTGTGGTTGTACAGTGCCTAAAGATTGGAAAAAAGAACCCATCATGCCTGGAGAAAAAAGTAGTTTCTCTGTAAAGTTTAATTCAAAAAACAAACCTAACAAACAAAATAAACGAATTACTATTTTAAGTAATGCACCAGGTAAAAACTTTGCTTCTATCAAAGCTAATGTAATTCCTGATCCTGAGTTAGAAAAAGCCCGTAAAGAACGTATAGCTAAGTATAAAGCCCAACGTGCAGAAAGGGAAAAAATGCAGCATAATCAATCTCAAGCTAATAAAACTGCTCCAAATACCAATATGAGAAAACCGGGTACTAAAAAGGCAGTCAAAGCAGAAAGCAACGCTTTATTAAAACCTAACCAAGTAGAAAAGGTTAAAAAAACTGATGCGGAAGTAGCAAAAGAAAAAGAACAACTTAAGAAGTAAACAATCTTTTTAAATATATCTACAAAGTTGGTTTATAGGACTTAAGTTCTATAAAGCAACTTTTTTATTGTAACAATTTATTAAAAATTCGACTAATTATTTTAGTTTATAATTTCTTTTAATGCTAAGAATAACAATTAAATAATTACTTATGAAATATTTAGCTAGAATCTTAACAACTTTACTTTTAATGATTTCAATGAACACAATTGCTCAGATAGCCGAGTTTGATAAAATGGTTCCTCTAATTGACAGGGAAATTTTCTTTGACACCCCTGAGATCAGTGGAGCACAACTCAGTCCCGATGGAAATTGGGTTTCCTTCATGAAAGAATACAATGATATCACCAATATTTGGGTCAAAAAATTTGATGAAGCCTTTGACAAGGCCAGACCTTTAACAAATAATGAAAGACCTATTGGAGGTTATTTTTGGTCGGATGATTCCAAATACATCCTCTTTGTCAAAGACAACAAAGGAGATGAAAATTATAACATTTATGCAGTAGATCCCACAGCTGAAGCTCAGGCTGATACCGGTGTGCCTACATCTAGGAATTTGACACCTATGAAAGAGGTTCGTATAAGCATCTATATGGTGAGTAAGAAAGACCCAGATATTATGATGGTGGGTATTAATAACAGGGACAAAGCTTGGCATGACCTTTATAAATTGAATATCGGCACAGGAGAATTAGAACTCCTCTATGAGAACAACAACCGTATCACAGGTTGGGATTTTGATTGGGACGAAAAACCTCGTTTGGCATACAGAACTAACGAAGCCGGCCATTCTGAAATACTACGTATTGACGAAAACAACAATTTTACCAAGATATATGAAACCAATTTACAAGAACAAGCTTATGTAGCAGGCTGGGATAAGAACAACGAAAATATGTATTTGGTATCCAATAAAGGAGATGTCAACTTCAGAACATTATATTTAATGAATCCTAATTCACAGGAAATTATTGAATTGGAAAGTGACCCGCTTAATAAAGTTGACTTTGGAGGTATGTTTATCGATGATAATACACGAGAAATTCTTTATACCTCTTATACTTACGACAAAAAGAAACGTATATGGAGAAATAAGAGGTGGGAAAAGATGTTCAATAAATTACAAAAACGTTTTAAAGGTAAAGAAATAGGTTTTAGTAGCTTTACGAAAGATTACAAACAAATGTTAATAAGTGTAGGTGGAGATGTTTTTGCTTATCAAACCTATTATTTTAATGCCGATACCGGTGACTTGATCTATCAGTATACTTCAAGGCCCAGATTAAAAGAAGTAGAGAAATATTTAGCTCCTATGAAGCCTATTTCCTACAAAAGTAGTGACGGACTAGAGATTCCTGCTTATTTGACCATCCCTTATGGAATGTTAGAGAAAAATCTACCCCTAGTAGTTTTAGTTCACGGAGGCCCAAAAGGCCCAAGAGATTATTGGGGATATGATCCTTATGCTCAGATGTTGGCTAACAGAGGTTATGCCGTATTACAGCCCAACTTTAGGGCTAGTGGTGGCTATGGTAAAGCTTTCCTTAACGCCGGTGATAAAGAATGGGGTAGGTTGATGCAGGATGATGTAACCTGGGGTGTAAAATACTTGATTGACAAAGGTATTGTCAATAAAGGGAAAGTGGCTATAATGGGTGGTAGCTATGGAGGTTATGCTACTTTAGCCGGACTCACATTTACACCTGATGTATATGCCTGTGGGGTGGATATAGTAGGTCCTAGTAACCTCTTTACCTTATTGGAATCTGTTCCGCCTTATTGGGAAGCCTTTAAGAAATCACTTTACGAAATGGTAGGCGACCCCAATACCGAGGAAGGTAAAAAATTAATGAAAGAAAGAAGCCCGTTATTTAGTGTAGATAAAATCATAAAACCATTACTGATCGTACAGGGTGCTAACGACCCAAGAGTAAAGCAAGCAGAAAGTGACCAAATAGTAGTGGCCATGCGTGATTCCGGTAAAGAGGTTGAATATATTCTCGCCGACGATGAAGGCCACGGTTTTAGAAAACCTGTCAACAGAATGGCTATGTGGGCCAGTGCTGAAAAATTTCTGGCAAAGCATTTAGATGGAAGATATCAAGAATCTATGCCTGAAGAGGTTGAGAAAAGATTGGCTGAAATTACGCAAGATGTTAGTAAAGTAACATATGAAGCACCAAAACCTTTAACTGTTGATGCCAAGTTACCAAAAATTGATAATGCTATAGAGATACCGGCAAACTATCAGTATAAGACTTCCATTTCTATAAACGGTCAGGAAATAGCCATGACACAAGAAAGATCCATAAGAAAAGAAGGTGACATGTTTATATTTACTGACAATTCAAAATCCATGATGGGAGAGAGTAATGATGTGGTTTACTTCAATAAAGAACTGCATTTTGTAAAAAGAATGATACAACAAGGTGGGCAAACTATTATGCTATCCAAAGAAGATGACGAACTTGATGTCAATATGGCTGATACAAGTGTCTCACATAAAGCAAAAGGTGCTTATATATCAGAAGGTAGTGGGTTTGATATGGTAGTAGCCGGTTTGCCTTTAAAAGAAAAATATAGCCTTAGTTATCTAACTTTTGATATGATGACTCAAAAAATGCAGACCAAGTTATTAAAAGTAGTAGGTAAAGAAGAAGGCAATTGGTTAGTGGAAATTACGGAAGCCGATGGTGGTAGTGCTGTTCAGAAACTATGGATAGACCCCGTTAGGAAATTAGCCGTTAAAACCGAGAGTATTATTCCTGCAATGGGTAATGCTAAAGTGACTACTACTTTAGAGAAGTAGCAAAATTTATTTATGATTCTTAAAGCGGTCAAAATAAATTTTGACCGCTTTTTTTATATTTAACTCATAGGACTCTTATTTACTGAGTGTTACATTTTTGGCACACGTCTTGATATTCTTGATATACTAAACCCAAACATTATGAGAAACCTACATATAAAATACAGGAAAACCAAAGAAAAAGCACTTAAGCTGATGCATAATGGCCAACTAAGTGCTTATTTTAAAACTTTAGAAGAACTGGATCAATATAAATTAAAATTACATTTTATCACAGTTAATTAATGGACGCTATTCTAAACTACCTGTCATTTTCTTAGGATCAACCCACTGATCGTATTCTTCTTCCGTGACATAACCCAATTTGACAGCTTCCTCTTTTAAGGTACTTCCGTTTTTATGTGCTGTTTGTGCAATTTCAGCGGCTTTGTAATAACCTATATGTGTATTGAGTGCAGTGACCAACATCAAGGAATTATTAACTAACTCAGTAATTCTTTCTTTATTAGGTTCTATACCTACTGCTAAGTTATCATTGAAAGAAACACAGGCATCACCCAGCAATCTTGCGGATTGCAAGAAATTTGCGGCCATTACCGGTTTAAAAACGTTTAATTCAAAATGACCCTGTGTGCCGCCTACTGTTATCGCTACATCATTACCCATCACTTGTGCACACACCATGGTTAAGGCTTCTGCTTGTGTAGGATTTACCTTTCCGGGCATGATAGAAGAACCCGGTTCATTGGAAGGAATGATTAGTTCACCTATTCCACTACGTGGACCGGAAGCCAACATCCTAATGTCGTGTGCTATTTTATTTAAAGATACAGCCAATTGTTTCAAAGCCCCATGACTCTCCACGAAAGCATCATGAGCAGCCAAAGCTTCAAACTTGTTTTCTGCGGTAATAAAAGGCAAGCCGGTAAATTGAGCAATGTATTTAGCTACGACAACATCATAGTTTTTGGGGGTATTTAAACCCGTACCAACCGCCGTACCTCCTAAAGCTAACTCAGCCATATGAGGTAAGGTGTTTTTTAAAGCTTTTAAACCATGTGCCAATTGCGATGCATAACCCGAAAATTCCTGCCCTAAAGTTAAAGGTGTAGCATCCATCAGGTGGGTACGGCCTATTTTAACTACATTTTTAAATTCTTTGGCTTTATTGACTAAAGTCTTTTGAAGTTTTTCAACACCCGGGATAGTCGTTTCCACCAACATCTTATAGGCTGCTATGTGCATACCGGTAGGGTAGGTGTCATTAGATGATTGTGATTTGTTTACATCATCATTGGGTTGTAGTGTTTTGTCACCCTCACCGATCTTTTTACCGGCTAATACGTGTGCCCTGTTAGCAATCACTTCGTTGAGGTTCATATTACTTTGCGTCCCTGAACCTGTTTGCCAGATTACCAACGGAAATTGATCATCTAATTTTCCGGTAAGGATTTCATCACATACTTCAGCGATGAGGTCTCTTTTGGCTTCCGGCAATACACCTAATTCACAGTTGGCATAAGCAGCTGCTTTTTTAAGATAAGCAAAAGCATAGATAACTTCCTGAGGCATAGAGCCTGATGGGCCTATTTTAAAGTTGTTTACAGACCTTTGTGTTTGTGCACCCCAATATTTCTCAGCGGGAACCTGAACTTCTCCCAGGGTATCTTTTTCTATTCTATATGACATGATTGTTTATGTTTTAAATGGTTTTGTCAAAAGTACCTTTCTTTGTTTGCTAAAAATATGAGTTTTGTCATTTCACAAGTAAGAATTTAAATTTCTGAATTAAGAATTAACTAATTAAGAAAACAAGTCTCCAAGTATAGACTTGCCTTCGTTTACATATTTACGACTCTTCCTACAGGTAAGAAGATTAAGGCTATCAACTACATCATTTCGTCCTCATCACCACCATTGCGTTCTGGTCGTTGTCTATTTTTCTTTTGGTTAAAACGGTAGGTAAAGTTGAGCATAAACTGCCTTTTACGCCATTGGAATTTTGAATAAGAATTAAATTCCCCATAATCTGCATACATTTCCCTAAATCGAGAATTAAAAATATCTTGAATATTTAAAGAAAGGGTAGCCTTATCTTTTAAAAGATCCATACTGTAGGCAGCATTTGCAGAAAAAATACCTTTTCTAATAAATACATTATCTTCTGAAGGGCCCCTGTAGAAAAAGTTGGCTTGAAAATCACTTTTTTTACTTAAGGCAATTTTTGCAGAAAAACGGTTAAACCAACTAATATCATTAGCCGTATAATCAGTTCCTTCATATGATCCGTCAGATTGATATCTAAAAATATTAGCCGAATTATTGATTCGAATTCCTCGTTTGGGACTGTAAGTTAGCGATAACTCAGCACCTATTCTTTCTTCCTTATTTAGATTAATTGGGGTAGCATAAATAGTTTCCAGATCATCCTCTTTGGTATAACGAACAAATTGTATGGCATTATCTGCTGTTTGATAATAAATAGATGCATTTACCATTAATTTCTCCCACTTTTGGTAATATCCAAGATCTAATGTATAGCTGATAACAGGATCTAACTCAGGATTACCCTTAAAAACATTGGAAGTACTGGATCGAGAAGGGAAGGGGTTTAGATGTCTAGACCTAGGCCTTCTAATTCTTGTGTTGAAACCTAATGTGATATTCTGGTCTTTGTTAAATGCATAAGTCAAGTTTAGGGTAGGAAACCAGTTGTTATATGTTTTAATAAAATCCAAATTCTCAATGGGTAAGTCAATTTCCGAATCGTCACCTATCACTTGTACATCTTGTTCCGTATGCTCTAAACGTAAACCTGTCAAATAAGAAAAATCTCCAATTTTTGAACCATACTGTAGGTAAGCAGCGTAAATATTTTCCTTAAAATCTAAAAAATTATCACTGTGATATTGATCTTCTTCATCAAAAATATCTAATGTATAATCTATGGAGTTATCTTTAACTACTGTTTGTACGCCAGCTTCAAACTGATTATTCTCGCTAATTGGATGGACATAATCTGATTTAAAAAACCATTCTTTTTGAGTTTCAAGATTATCTACATTTTCACTTACAACAAAAGCTTCAGAAGGTATTATATAATTTTCTGCTATATCAGATACTTCGTGTTCCATAGCATCCTCATATTTTACATCAAAAGTAAGCTTGTGGTCATAACTGTCTTTGAAGTGCTGAGTGAAATTTAGACTGTATTCGAACACATCATCAGTTTCAGTTTCAAATTCTGTTCGTAATGATTCCGTATCAATCAAAACATAGTTATAAGTATAATTTTCTATATCGGTTTCTCCGGGTGCTTGACGGTAAAGAAATCCACCTGTTATGGAAGCATTTTTTGTCAAAAAATATTCCAATCCTATATTAGCGTTAAAACCCTTACGCATACGGGTATAAGATCTAAACTCCTCATTGGTTTTATGGAATCTATCACCGATATAATTGTAAAAATGTCCTTCGCCCGGGCTTTTTCGGTAGCGGTAACCCAAATTAGAGAAAAGGTTAAATGTTTTATTGCGGTAATTGACATTGGCAGATGCTCCATAATTTG
>JANTFO010000018.1 GCA_024763365.1 Flavobacteriaceae bacterium | reverse complement strand
GCTTTTTATAACATTAAAACTGCATTAGAGCAAGGAATACCTGTAGTAAGTGGCACAACAGGTTGGTTAGATCGTTATGATGAAATTGTAAACATTTGTAATGCCAATAATACTAGTTTTTTGTATGCTTCTAATTTTAGCCTGGGTGTCAATATCTTTTTTGAGATCAATAATAAACTAGCCCAATTGATGCAAGACCTGGATTATGATGTGGCTATTTCAGAAATTCACCATACCCAAAAGTTAGATACCCCAAGTGGTACGGCCATTACCTTAGCCGAACAGATTTTACCTTTCTCAGATAAAAAAAGTTGGAGTATAGATCAAAATAAAAAAGATAGCATTCACATTCAGGCTCATCGCATTGAGGACGTAACAGGTACACATAGAGTGCTTTACGAAAGTGATGTTGATAATATTTACATCCAGCATCAAGCAAAGAACCGGCTAGGGTTTGTAAAAGGAGCTTTATTGGCTGCTGCTTTTATCAAAGACAAAAAAGGGGTCTTTACCATGAAAGATGTATTAAAAATATAGCATACCTCAACCCCACCTTTCAGTGGAACAGATTCTCTCTATAGGCTTTTAATAGTTACGTTAAAATATTCCAAAAAACAATTAGTTTTGTAACCGCAAAACAATTTTCGACACCAATACTACAAAACATATCAAACAATGAATTTAACACAGTGGTTTATCTTTTTCTTACTCATTCAAGTCATTCATTTTATAGGTACTTGGAAACTTTACCAAAAAGCAGGTAGGCAAGCCTGGGAAGCTATATTACCCATATATAATGCCTATATACTAACCAAGATCATTAACAGGCCTTGGTGGTGGGTAATACTTTTGTTTATACCGGTGATCAACTTGATGATGTTTCCTGCTTTTTGGGTAGAAACTGTTAGAAGTTTTGGCAAAGAAAAAAGCATTCATGTTTTATTAGCTGTATTTACATTAGGTTTTTACATTTTGTACCTGAATTACTTTGAGGATGTCAAACACCAGGAAAAGAGACAATTACGTGCTTTTACCAAGATAGGTATTTTTGTCACAGATGTGGTCTTTGCGGTTATTGCGGCCACTATTGTACACAACTACTTTATAAGGCCTTATACCATTCCTACTTCTTCGTTAGAAAAATCTTTGTTGATAGGAGATTATCTTTTTGTGAGTAAATTCCATTATGGAGCACGTATACCCATGACCCCTTTGGCCTTGCCTATGGTTCATGATACCCTGCCTATTTCCAGGAAGCGCGGTTTAGTATTCAAATCTTATGTAAAAGATGTGAGCCTACCCTATATGCGACTTCCGGCTTTACAAAAAGTAAAACGTAATGATATTGTGGTCTTTAACTGGCCGGTAGATACGGTTCGTTATTTCTTTGACACTTCCAATATTCACGTTTATAAACCCATCGATAAAAAGTCTAACTATGTGAAGCGTTGCGTAGCTATTCCGGGAGACAGCCTTGCTATCAAAAACGGCTACGTCTATATCAATGGGGAAAGAACAAAACTACCCGACAGAGCCAAGACACAATATTATTATTATATAGATACAGGAGGTAAACGACTTAATTTACAACGTTTTATAGATGAATATCATATCACGGAAGGAGGACAATTAGCCGATGGTCGTTTGATGCTCAATCTTACTGAAGAAGCCGCAGCCTACCTCAAAACAGTTAAAAGTATCAAAAGTATAACCCGTAAAATTGATACTGCCGGTGTTTACAATTCTAGAGTTTTCCCTCACGATCCGCAATACCCCTGGACAGTGGATAATTTTGGTCCTATTTATATTCCTAAAAAGGGAGCCGAAGTGGCGTTAAATTCACAAAGTATGCCTTTCTATAAACGTATTATAGAAACTTATGAAAATAATGACCTTACCATAGATGGTGATACTTACTATATCAATGGTGAGGAAGTAGATACCTATACCTTCAAACAAAACTATTACTGGATGATGGGTGACAACCGCCATAACTCCGAAGATGCCCGTTTTTGGGGTTATGTACCCCAAGACCACATCGTTGGTAAGCCCATATTCATCTGGTTTAGCATAGAAAAGAAAGACCCTAGAAATCCTAAATCATTATTCCAGCGTATCCGAAAAGAGAGGGTATTTACTACAGTCAATGGAAGTGGGGAACCAAAATCATATTTAATTCCTTCCGTAATTGGTATTGTACTTATTTGGGGATTTTCTGCCTGGAGAAAACGACGTAAACAAAATTAGTAATGCTTTTCCAACCCCTTTATTTTGGGCCTATTTATCAGTACCAAAAGATTTTGGATGCTGAGCAGGTGATTTTTGAAATTCAGGATAATTACCAAAAACAGACCTATCGTACCCGGCAACATATTTATGGAGCTAATGGTCTTTTAAGCTTAAATATTCCCATAATTCATGGTAAAGGTATTCGTCAAATGACGAAAGAAGTTAGCATAGAAAACAATTTTCAATGGCAAAAAAATCATTTTAGATCTCTGGAAAATGCCTACCGTTCTTCCCCCTATTTTGAGTTTTATGAGGATGATCTAATCAACCTATACGAACAGCGATACGACTTCTTAATAGATTTTCTTTTTGATAGTATAGACTTCGTTTGGGAACATTTACCTATCGAAAAAGCCTGCCAAAAAACAGAAATTTTTGAGCTACATTACACTGATGGAGAGGATTATAGACAGTTATCCGATGCCAAAGACAAAACTAACTATCAAGTACCAAAATACATACAGGTTTTTGAAAGCAAACACGGTTTTATTCCCAACCTCAGTATTGTTGACCTGCTTTTTAACGAAGGGCCTAATGCGGTAAATCTTTTGAAAACATAAATCTAACAGGTCTTAAATACCTGTTAGGTTTTAAATATTTGTGATCTTAGAAACCCCAAGCCATACCCAAAAAACTGTATCAGAGTAGTTATAGTTGCAAAAATACCTACCCATAGCGATTTGTATTTCAATCCGGCTAGGATAAAAATACAGATAAAGTATATTTTGTAAAGTATGAAGGGAAGCAAACAGGGAATAAAAAGTAATAAGAAACTGAAAAATAAACCTATGATAAACCAAGTCGGAAACCAATAGGTCAGTTTGGCGCTACCTGAAAATTCCTGGTTCAACTTAGGGCGTTCTTTTCCAAACTTATATACCTGTTTGAAAAAAGCACCCAGCGTACTGCGCCTTTTATGATAGACTACAGCCTCATCTATGTATTGAGAATCAAAACCTTCCTGCCATAATCGCTGACTCAAATCGATGTCCTCCCCTATCTCTCTCTTACTAAATCCGCCTGTTTTCCGGAAAGCTTTTTTGGACAAACCCATATTAAAACTTCGGGGTTGGTATTTAGAAAGCTGCTTCTTGCCTCCACGCAATCCTCCGGTCGTTAAAAAAGAGGTCATAGAAAAATTGATAGCCTTTTGTAAAGCCGAAAAAGATTCGTGTGCGGCATCCGGCCCGCCAAATGCATCGGTATAATTTTGCTGCAAAGCGGTGTCTACTGCCTGTAAATAAGTCGATGACAAAATTACATCAGAATCCAGTATGATAAAATAATTTCCCGATGCATTTTGCATCCCGAAATTTCGGCTCAAGCCCGCACCGGTATTTAGTTTATCTAAGTATTTAATATTGAGCTTATTGCGATATTTTTCAACTACTTTTGCAGCATCCTCTGTAGAGCCGTCCTCGACCACTACCACTTCAAAATCTGTAGCGACTTTTTGCTGCGTTAGGCTTTGCAATAATTCATCCACTTCGTCCGGGCGGTTATACACCGGAATGATAAAAGAATAGCTTAGGTTTTTCACACTTCAATTTTTGTTCCTGTGGGTAGCTCTACCGTTTCATTACCGGTTACAAACCAACGTGCTGTTAAAGTACCACGTAGCGTGAAGGTATCACCTTTCACCTCAATCCAACTCCCTTCACGAATACCGATCACAGGGGTGGTATTAAAGTGTTGGTATTCTATGATACGGGTTTCCCGTGTTTCCCCCATATGGGTAGAATTGGGATCAGGATCCAGGAAATGCGGATTGATATTAAAAGGAATCAAGCCCATCGCATCAAAGGAAGGCGGGTAGATGATAGGCATGTCATTGGTATTCATAATCGTTGGCCCGGCTACATTACTACCGGCACTGGTACCAAAATAAGGAATGCTATTTTCAACTTTTTCTTTGATTAAACTCAACAAACCATGTTTGTATAAGTCATGTAGCAAAACAAAAGAATTTCCGCCACCGATAAAAAATCCCTGCGCCTGACGCACTGCCATTTTCATATCCTCAAACTCATGAACACCTTTGACCCCTATGTCGATCTCTGAAAAAGCCTTGCGGGCAGTAGTCGTATAAGCATCGTGGGTGATACCGCCGGGACGTGCAAAAGGCACAAAAAGTATTTCTTTTACCCCTTTAAAATGCTCTTGCAAAGCCTCAAATAAGTAAGATAAGTAGGGTTTTCCATGAACGGTTGATGTACTGGCGAGTAGTAGGTTTTTCATTGTTGATGTCCTTAATTTTTGTTTAAATAATCTATCGGATTCAAATAAAACATTTTTTTCCATCCTTGTCTATCAGAATCCAATTTCCAAATATATGGGAAAATTGTAAGAATTGAGTAGTGCAAATGAGGAGGTTTCCCAACTGCATTGCCACTTGAACCAACAGCTCCAATTATTGTTTTACTATTAACAATTGAAAATGATGAAGTCTTAACTTCATTCAAATGAGCGTAATAATGTAACCTCCATTTTGGTCCTAGGATAAGGACAACTTTTCCACCCAAATCAATTTCTCCCACATACAAAACTATTCCGGATGTTGAGGAATTAATTTCAACACCTTTTTTGGCGAAAATATCTACCCCTTTATGTGTGATTGATTTTCCCCAGGGATAATACCAAAATGATTCAGAATTGTAATCAGTACTTGTTGCGCCTTGCACAGGAATTTTAAAATTCTGGGGAATTAGGAATCCAATTGATAGAATGATTACAATAGCAATTAATATTTTCCTTTTTGATTTCATCTCAGTATCATCAATTCAAATGCATTAAAATTACTTTTAACTTTTCAACCATTAACTTCTAACCATCCCCTTCAAAATCCGCTTCACCAAACCCGGCCCTTCATAGACAAATCCGGTATAGATCTGTATCAAGTCTGCACCGGCTTCCAGCTTTTCTTTGGCATCCTGCGGACTGTGAATACCCCCTACGCCAATAATGGGAAAAGCACCCTTAATATGTTTTGCCAAAAAACGAATAACTTCCGTACTACGGTCTTTGAGTGGTTGCCCACTAAGACCACCGGCACCTATAGCCTCCACTTTTTCAGGATCGGTAGTCAAACCTTTGCGACTGATAGTGGTATTGGTCGCAATGACACCGGCTGTATGGGTTTTATTGACAATATCAATAATCTCTAAAAGCTGTTCATCACTCAAATCGGGGGCAATTTTTAATAAAATAGGTTTGGGTATAGATCTCTTTTGGTTAGCTTCTTGTAAGCTATTGAGTAATTTGGTTAAGGGTTCTTTTTCTTGTAAACTCCTCAGGTTAGGTGTATTGGGTGAACTCACATTGACTACAAAAAAATCTACTACTTCGTATAAAGCCTCATAAGCATTTAAATAATCCGATACGGCATCTTCATTAGGGGTCACTTTATTCTTACCGATATTTCCGGCAATGATTACCTTAGATTTTCTTTTTTTTAAACGTTTTACGGCAGCCTCCACCCCTTCATTGTTAAAGCCCATTCTGTTGATCAGGCCTTTGTCTTGTGGTAATCGAAACAAACGTTTTTTAGGATTGCCGGATTGTGGTTTTGGGGTTAAGGTTCCTATTTCCAAAAAACCAAAACCGAAGTTGGCAAAGGCATCTACCACTTCGGCATCTTTATCAAAACCGGCAGCCAGACCCAAAGGATTTGGAAAGCGTATACCAAACAATTCTTTCTCCAGTTTGGGATTTTGATATACATACATTTTTCGTACTAAAGCTGATAAAAAAGGAATCCTTTGTGCAATTTTCAAAAACCAAAAAACTATATGATGAATTTTTTCAGGATCAAACAGAAAGAATAAAGGCCTGATAATCAGTTTGTACATACAAATTTACTTTTTCAAATCGGCTTTGTATTGTTTCATGAACTTCGCCAATTTAGGTTTGATGACAAAGTTACAATAAGAATTGTTAGGATTGTTAGCAAAATAGTCCTGATGGTAATTTTCAGCAGGATAATAGTTTGAGATAGGGCTAACCTCAGTCACAATAGGATCCTCAAAAACTTTGGCTTTGTTTAATGCTTTAATCATGGCTTCGGCTTTCTGCTTTTGCTGTTCGTTATGATAAAAAACCACCGACCTATACTGTGTGCCTTGGTCTGCACCTTGCCTGTTGAGGGTCGTTGGATTATGGGTATTAAAAAAAACCTCTAATAGTTTTTCAAAACTAACTTGCTTTGGATTGTAATTAATTCGTATCACCTCTGCATGGCCAGTGTTACCAGTACAAACATCCTCATAAGTGGGGTTTTTAACATGTCCACCGGCATATCCGGCAGCCACGCTTTCAACTCCTTTTAATTCGGTAAAAATAGCTTCGGTACACCAAAAACAACCACCTCCAAAGGTCGCTTCTGATAATTTTTGAGTAGTAGTCATAGTTTGGTTTTGTGTATGTGCAATATTAATGGAAATCAATGAAATAATAAGAAAATTAAAAATTGTCTTTTGAAAAGTTATCATTAGTTTTTATTTTTAGATTGTTTGACAAAACTATCAAATAAGGTGAAAATTGATGATAATATACTGTTAATAATTGAGTTGGAAGTTAGAAGTTAGAAGCCGGAAGTTGGAAGTTTGTTAATGATTGGCTATTAACTATTAACTCATCAACTCATTAACTCATCATCCCATAAGAAAAACTTATTTTTGTTAAAATTTTTTTAATGAAACCACCATCCATAATTCTCTTTTCACACAGAGATATGATTAAGGTGGTTATCCTGAAATCTATTCAGGATTACCTTTAAAAAAACAAAATTATAAACACATGAAATATCATTTACTCAGTAAAGAACAATTTGAAGAACTTCATCAAGAATTTGCCACATATCTGGCTTCCAATGGTATAGATAATAAGCTTTGGGATCGTGTTAAAGATAAAAACAAGAAAAAAGCTATGGCACATCTGGAAAAATTCAGTGATATTGTTTGGGAAAAAATTTTGGATAAAACCGAATTTTTAGAGCATCATTCAAAAGATAGTATCAATCTCTTTCATTGTTTAAAAGATACCATAAAACGTATCGTTATCCGTATAGACAAGGAAGGATTTGACCTCAGTAAAAAATCTGATTTCGAATGGTTTATCAATAATTCTTCTGACAAGTCCATCGAATACTTTAAAGGTGAGAAAGCTTATAAAGATTCCAGGAATCAGGACATCTACCAATTGATCTTACATGGTTCGCAACTTACGGATGGCCAGCTTTTTAAATCGGTAAGTAAAATTTTAGACCCCGTTAAAAAATAAGATTATAACATGTCCATCAACTTTTGTATACCCGTAGTGGCTTTCTCCGGAATAATATGTAAATTAGGAAAAGCATGTGGGTTAATACCCGGTTTTGGGTCTATCAGATAAATGGGTTTTCCTTCCGGTAAATAATGGAGTAATCCGGCAGCAGGATATACTTGTAAGGAGGTACCGACCACCACTAATATATCCGCTTCACTTACCAAATCTATAGCAAAAGACATCATGGGTACAGCCTCACCGAACCAAACTATATGAGGTCTGAGTTGATGGCCATTTTTACAAGTATCACTCAAACTCAAGTCATTGGTCCAATCATAAATGTCATGCTCATCATCAATACTCCTTACTTTTAATAATTCACCATGAAGGTGGAGCACTTTTGAACTGCCACCTCGCTCATGCAGGTCATCCACATTTTGGGTAATCACCTGAACGTCAAAACGATCCTCCAGTTGAGCGATGGATTTATGTGCTTCATTAGGCGCAACTTCCTTCAACTGACGCCTTCTTTGATTGTAAAAGTCCAATACCAATTCTGGGTTCTTTGCCCAACCTTGAGGAGAAGCTACTTCCATCACATCATGACCTTCCCAAAGCCCTCCACTATCACGAAAGGTTTTAACCCCACTTTCGGCACTGATACCTGCTCCGGTTAATACAACAAGTTTTTTCATGGGGACATATTATACTGTTAATTAAGAATATTGAGCTAATTGAGTTAATTAGCTAAATTGATTAATGAGATTAAAGATGTTAGTTTACGACGTTTATTCTTTAACATCTAATTTTTTTTCTTTTTTCACTTTTAACAATTAACTTTTTACTTTTTACTTTTTACTTTTATGGGTAAGGTTTTACATCCAATAGAGTAGCCACACTGTCACAACGTTTCACCATGATCTGGTAGGGTTTTGTTTGTTCAGTTGGTAAAATTCTATAAGTATGACAGGGGGCTTTACCCCTATTTTCTTTAGTAAAATCTACCTTTCCATAGGTAAGTATATTCATCACAAAAGTAGAATCCAAACTATGTGTTTTCATAAAAGAAATAGCCTGGGTATCGTATTCAAAATGAGGTCGGTTCTTGATAGATACTAATGTTCGATTATTAGGACCGTATTGGAATTGTGCATTTTTGGCCTTATAGATACGTTGTAAAATAAATATTCCGATAATCAAACCTATAAGGAAATAAGCTAATCTGTAAAAAAAGGATTGTGTAAAGATTTTTTTCATGATTAAAAGAATAAGAGATTGGTATCCCTATATGGTATATCGAACCAATCTGCCACTGTTCTGTTTGTTAAAATTCCATTATAAAAATACAAGCCTTCTTGCAATCCTTTGTCATACCTTAAGGCTTTATCTACCCCACCTTCATCAGCAATGTATTCCAAAAAAGGTGAAAAAATATTACTGATAGAAACAGAGGAAGTTCTTGCATATCGAGAAGGAATATTGGGCACGCAATAGTGGATGACTCCGTGCTTGATAAAAGTAGGCTCCTTATGATTGGTCAATTGGCTGGTTTCAAAGCATCCCCCTCGGTCTATACTCACATCAATAATGATGGCCCCTTCTTTCATTTTTTGGACCATTTCTTCCGTTACGATTATCGGCGCACGCGATTTACCTCGTATAGCTCCTATAGCTACATCGCAGCGCATCAGTGCTTTTTCGATATTTTTAGGTTGTAGCGTTGACGTATAGAGCGGTACGCCCAAAATACGTTGCAAGTTTCTCAATTTGCTTAAAGAATTATCAAATACCTTGACCATAGCACCCATACCAATAGCTGTACGGGCAGCATATTCCGCTACCCTTCCGGCGCCGAAAATCACTACATGTGTGGGAGGCACCCCGTTGATATTCCCCATCAACAATCCATTTCCTTTATGGATATTACTCATATATTCTGCAGCAATATGAATAGAAGCTATACCGGCAATCTCACTTAAAGATTTTACGATTGGATAACTACCCAGTTCGTCTTTGATATAGTCAAAAGCAAAAGCAGTGATTCGCTTTTTGGCCAATTGCTCAAAATAGGCTTTTTTTTGAGCCTTTAATTGTAATGCCGAAAACAAAACTGACTGAGGCATCATCAATGCTATCTCTGCCAGTGAAGGTGGCTCAACTTTTAAAATAACCTGACATTCAAATACTTCCTTGCGGCTATAAGCTATTTTAGCACCCGCTTCGGAATATTCCATATCACTAAAGTTGGCACCATCTCCGGCTCCTGATTCTATTACAAATTCATGTCCGTGTACAATAAGGGCAGCTACGGCATCCGGTGTTAAACTGACACGCTTTTCTTGAAAATGTGTTTCTTTTGGAATACCTATCACAAATTTTCCTTTTCTTTTGGCTACTTCCAGCATCTCTTCTTGTGGAAGCAATTCACCTTTTGTAAATGGCGTTTTTGGTTTTTTACTCATCTTGAATAACTTGAATATGTCTGCTATGATCCGGGTTTTCGCTTAGGTAAACCCATACAGCCTCTAAAGGTAACAAATTTTTAATTTTTTCGGGCCATTCTACCAAACAATAATTTCCGGAATCAAAATACTCTTCCACACCCATATCCATAGCTTCCTCCTCTTTTTTCAATCGGTAAAAGTCAAAATGATACACCGATTCTCCGGCATCAGTTTGGTAATGGTTTACCAAAGAAAAAGTGGGGCTGTTGACGGCATCTTTGACACCCAATTTTTTAGCAATGGCTTTAATTAAAGTTGTTTTACCTACCCCCATACTGCCTTCGAATAAAAGTATTTTTCCTTGAACAAACTTAGTAAGCTCTTCTGCAATTGAATCGATATTGTCAATTGTAAAGTTTTTCTCCATACCTCAAAAATACTAATTAGAAAAGATATTCACAATTCTATTTCGCCTCATAAACCGCACAGGGTATAATCATCTCTTCTAAAGAAATGCCTCCGTGTTGGTAGGTATTGCGATAATATTTTACATAGTGGTTATAATTATTAGGATAAGCAAAAAACAAGTCTTCCTTTGCAAAGACATAACTCGTGTTTAAACCGGTTTGCGGTAAGTAAATATCCTCGGGATTATCAACTGCGAATACATCTTTTTCCTCATAAGACAAACCTTTGCCTGTTTTATATCTTAAATTGGCACTAATCTCTTTTGGGCCTACTAATTTAGTAGGATTTTGGGTGTTAATAGTTCCATGATCGGTAGTGATGACCAAACGCATACCCATTTGCTGTGCTTTCTTAAGGATATCTAATAAGGGGGAGTTTTTAAACCAACTCAATGTCAGTGACCTGTATGCTTTATCATCTCCGGCTAGTTCTTTGATTACTTCCATTTCTGTCTTGGCATGTGAAAGCATATCTACAAAGTTCATTACAACTACAGTTAAGTCATTTTGTTTGGTCTTTTGAAAAGTTTCAGCCAGTTGTTTCCCATAGGCCAAACTCGTGATCTTAAAATACTCCATTTTGATATCCATACGAAACCTATCCAACTGGCTTTGTAAAAACTCGGCTTCAAAAAGGTTTTTTCCTCCTTCTTCAAAATCATTTCGCCAATACTGAGCATAAAGTCGTTCCATCTCAGATGGCATTAGTCCGGCAAACATCGCATTCCGAGCATACTGTGTAGCCGTAGGTAAAATACTAAAATAGTCTACCTCCGATACTTTTCGAAACATATTATTGAGTACGGGCTCCATTACCCTGAATTGATCATATCGAATATTGTCTAAAACAACCCATAGTATGGGTTGCTTACTAAGTTCCGGTTTCACTACTTTTTTAAATAGCGTATGTGAAAAAATGAGTTCGTCATCCTCCAATAGTTGTTTATAATTTTTCTTAATAAACTTAAAAAACTGCGAATTGGCTTCTTTCTTTTGACTGATTAAAATATCCTGCATACCCGAATCATCAACATTCTCTAATTGTAACTCCCAGTATATTAGTTTTTTATAAAATTTTATCCAATCTTGATAAGTGGACAATTCCATCATTTCCATCGCTATCTTGGTGAATTCCTGCTGATAATTTGATGTAGTCTGCTCTGATATCAACCTTGTATGGTCTAAGTTCTTTTTTAAGCTCAATAATATTTGTTTAGGATTTAAAGGTTTGATCAAATAATCGGTAATCTTATTACCTATCGCTTCCTCCATCAAGTTTTCTTCTTCACTTTTAGTAATCATAATGACCGGTAGATTGGATCGTTTTTCTTTTATTTGAAGTAATGTTTCCAATCCCGAAAGTCCCGGCATATTTTCGTCTAAAAATACTACATCAAAGCGTTCTTTATCCAGCATTTCCAATGCGTCCACACCATTGGTAGCAGTATGTACTTCGTAATGCTTACTTTCCAAAAAGAGTATGTGGGGCTTCAAAATCTCTATTTCATCATCTACCCAAAGTATTTTTATATTCATCATAATTTGTTGCTAAAAAAGTTAAAAAGAATGTTACTGACTCTCAGACTTAAGCTTATCTTTGTCTGCAAATCATCTGCCAAACATATGTCTCAGACCAATAAACTTAAAATATTTAACGACCCAATTTACGGATTTATTACAATTCCTGATTCAATTATTTTTGACTTGATAGAACATCCTTATTTTCAACGATTAAGACGTATCAGTCAGATGGGCTTGTCCAATTTGGTTTATCCCGGCGCACACCATACCCGTTTTCATCACGCTTTGGGTTGTATGCATCTCATGCAAAAAGCAATAAATGTTCTTCGTACAAAAGGAATAAGTATCAATCATAAAGAGGAACAAGCTTTGTATATCGCTATTCTACTGCATGATATAGGGCATGGACCTTTTTCCCATGCCTTAGAAGGATTTTTTACACCTGGTATTTCACACGAAGATTGGTCTTTAGCCTATATGAAAAAATTAAATAAAGAATTTGATGGAAAATTAGATTTGGCGATACAAATATTTACCAAAACCCATCCACGAAACTTTTTCCACCAACTAATCTCAGGACAGTTAGACATGGACCGGTTAGACTATCTTAAAAGAGATAGTTTTTATACCGGTGTGGTAGAAGGTTCTATCAACTCCGACAGACTCATCGCTATGCTAAATGTCGTTGATGATGACTTGGTTATCGATAAAAAAGGCATATATTCAATTGAAAAATTTTTACTTTCCAGACGTTTTATGTACTGGCAGGTTTATCTACATAAAACCGGACTACTGGCGGAAAAAATATTACTCAAATTATTAAATAGAGCTCGTGAATTACTTAAAAAAGGGCAGCTCACACTACCCCAACAGGCCAATTTAATCGATTTTTTAAAAGATAAAACTTACCAAAAAGAGGATTTGGACAAATATGTTGAAGCCTATACCCAATTAGATGACCACGATGTATGGACAGCTATCAAAACATGGCAAGATCATCCGGACAAAATACTCTCAGAACTCTCACAAATGATATTAAATAGAAAATTATTGCGTATCGAAATGTCAGACAAAGCTTTTGATACTGAGTATGTTGCTAAAATCAAACAAAAAACACTGGATTTCAAACAAGTAAGTGAAGAAGAAGTATCTTATTTTTTCTTTCAGGGAACAGCCAAAAATCGCGCATACAATAAAGAACAGGAAGCCATTAAAGTGCTTTTGAAAAACGGACAAGTCACGGAGTGGACTAATATTGATGAGCAGTTTACGTCAGTCGCTTTACTTCAAACCCAAAAGAAGTATTATTTGTGTTATCCGAAAAGGATATTAAACATGCCCGAAAGGACAAATGCAGATTGATACGGAATATTGGCAAACAGGTGTATATATCATCAATATTCTACAAAAGGGAGTGTTAATTGATTCAGCCAAAATGGTGGTTGAATAAAGTTAAAAAAAGAAGCCGTCTCATAAGCAAGGTTTTCTGTCATTTCGACTGCAATGGAGAAATCTAATTCTTTAATATTCAATAGATTAGATATCTCGACTCCGCTCGAAATGACAACTTTTTAAGCTTATGAGACGACTTCTTTGTGTAATCAATTACTCAGCAATGGGGCGGTTTTATACAAAGCCGGATTATTAGCATGAACTTTCGTAATATAAAAACTTATGTATAACTATATTTAAAAATCACCCTTTTCAATCATTTAAAAAAGCCTATTTTTGTCGGGTAAATTTTACTTTTTTTTTATGAAAAACTTTGCCCTTATAGGTGCAGCAGGCTATATTGCACCACGGCATATGAAGGCCATCAAAGATACGGGAAATAAACTGGTGGCAGCTTTGGACAAAAATGACAGTGTAGGCATCATAGATTCTTATTTTCCACATGCTGCCTTTTTTACCGAATTTGAACGTTTTGACCGGCATATTTCAAAAATGCAACTCGAAAAGGATTTGTATCTTGACTATGTAAGCATCTGTACCCCCAATTATTTACATGATGCCCATATCCGTTTTGCCTTGAGACAAGGTGCTGATGCTATTTGTGAAAAACCCTTGGTACTCAACCCCTGGAATATTGATGCCCTTCAAAAAATCGAATCCGATTCAGGAAAAAAAATATTCACGATCTTGCAACTAAGGCTACACCCTAGTATTATAGCCCTCAAAAAACAAATTGAAAAAGGGCCCAAAGACAAAATATATGACATTGACCTCACGTACTTAACCTCACGTGGTAACTGGTATTATACTTCTTGGAAAGGCGATGAAAGTAAGTCGGGTGGAATTGCCACTAATATAGGGGTTCATTTTTTTGATATGCTCACCTGGATCTTTGGTGAAGTACAACAAAATATTGTTCATCTTAATACACACGACAGAGCTGCCGGACTACTTGTCTTACAAAATGCCCGTGTAAGATGGTTCTTATCAATCAACGAAGAAGTCTTACCGAAAGAAATTGCCCAAAAAGGGCAGCGTACATATCGTTCTCTCAAAATTGAAGGAACAGAATTTGAATTTAGCGGTGGCTTTACTGATCTACACACATCAGCCTATCAAGACATACTTGATGGTAACGGCTTTGGATTAAATAGCACCCGGCAAGCCATAGAGATTGTTCATGATATCAGGAATGCTTCAAGGTCTCCTATCAAAGAGGATTACCATCCTTTTGTCAAAAAACCGATTAGTAAACATCCTTTTAAAAGTGATAAGTAAAAAGTAAAAAGTAAGAAGTAAAAAGTTAAAGGTAAAGACTAAAACAAAGAACTAAAACACAAAATATGAAGGGAATTATTCTTGCCGGAGGTGCCGGCACCCGTTTACATCCATTAACAAAGGTAGTATCAAAACAGTTGTTACCCATTTATGACAAACCTATGGTTTATTATCCGCTGTCTGTCTTGATGTTGGCCGGAATTAAAGATATTTTATTGATTTCTACCCCTCATGACCTGCCCTTGTTTGAAAAACTATTAGGTAATGGAAAAAACTTAGGCATTAGCATTAGTTATGCTGTTCAAAAAAAACCTGAAGGTCTTGCCCAAGCATTTCTCATCGGTGAAAAATTCATTGGCAATGAGGATGTCTGTCTGGTGTTAGGAGATAACATTTTTTACGGATCCGGGTTTTCTAAAGTATTACAGCAAAGTTTGGAACATGTTAAATCTCAGCAAGAAGCAGTTATTTTTGGTTATTATGTAGATGATCCGGAACGCTATGGTGTGGCCGAAATTGATAATAATGGAAAAGTCATCAGTATTGAAGAGAAACCCGAAAATCCTAAATCCAATCATGCAGTTGTTGGGCTATATTTTTACCCGAATTCTGTTATAGAAATTGCCAAAAATGTCAAACCTTCTAGTCGTGGCGAGTTAGAGATCACTTCTGTAAATCAAGCTTATCTTGAACAAAATAAATTGATTATGAACAAGTTAAGCAGAGGTTATGCCTGGTTAGATACCGGTACCCATGAAGCCTTGACGGAAGCCACCGAATTTATCAAAGCCATAGAAAAAAGAACCAGCCTTAAAGTAGCCTGTATAGAAGAAGTAGCTTGGAGAATGGGCTACATTAAAGACGCTCAACTATTGACTTTGACAGAAAAAATGAATAATCAGTATGGTGTCTACCTAAAATCTTTGCTTTAATATGGAGCACTTACAAAAATATATAGACATTGCTGTGGAAGCAGCTGTGAAAGCTGGGGTGGAAATTTTAAATATTTATGGAGAAAATTTTGAGGTAAGTTATAAAGAGGATACCTCTCCCCTTACTTTAGCCGACCAGAATGCTAATGCCAGGATTATGTCCTATCTAGTCAAAACAGGTTTTCCTATTATCAGTGAAGAAAACAAACAAATAAATTACACCGAAAGAAAAAGCTGGGAAAACTGTTGGATAGTAGACCCACTGGATGGTACTAAAGAATTTATCAAACGAAATGGTGAATTTACCGTCAATATTGCTTTTATCAATCGTCAAAAACCTATTTTTGGAGTAATATATGTCCCTGTCACCAAAACACTTTATGTAGGAAATGTAAGCACCAAAAAGTCTTTCAAAGCTACTTTAAATGATGATTTACAAGTACCTCATGATTTTTTCACTAAGCAGTATGAAATAAAACCCAAATCTAAGTCGGATAAAAACATTCAAGTAGTAGGAAGCCGATCGCACATGAATACTGACACAAAAGAATTTATCGATAAATTGGAAAAAAAATATGAGCATGTTGAGATCGTTTCCAAGGGAAGTTCATTAAAGCTGTGTTTACTGGCCGAGGGAAAAGCAGATGTATATCCTCGTTTTGCCCCAACAATGGAATGGGATACCGCTGCCGGACAAGCTATTTGTAATGCAGTAGGCATCCAAGTATTACAAAAAGATACCGATAAAGAACTTATTTATAATAAAGAAAACCTTTTAAATCCATTCTTTATAGCCAGTGCAATTATCTAAGAATAAATGACAAAAGACCAATTTACCCGCCGGAGCACAGCGTAGGCGGGCGACCAAAGACCAACGTCCAATGACCACCTACCCACACGAATCACATTTACGATCCATACTCAAAGGTATTTCCTGGCGCATCATAGCTACCTTAGACACCATCCTTATCGTATTGATTATCACTTGTATTCAGGGAGAATGTAATATTGAACCTGCTATAAAAATTGGCCTTATTGAGTTTTTAGTAAAATTATTTATTTATTATATTCACGAACGCATTTGGCAATTTACCTTTAAAGATGGTACTGTTACGGCCAAAGAATCATTTTTTAAAAGTGTGAGTTGGCGATTGATTGCCACCAGTATGACCTTTGTAATATCAGGTGCCGTTTTAAAAGATTATGGTACAGTAGCGCTAAGTATAGCCATCACCGAAATTTTCACAAAATTTGCGTTTTATTATTTACACGAACGCTTATGGCTAAAAATACCTTTGGGACGTGTCCGTAAAATCATTCAAAGAAAAGAGCATCATGAGTAAAAATATTGTTTTACAAGACTATCAAATAAGTAAAATTGACAGAAATCTATTGAATAATCATCAATCCTTTTTGCTTTGGTTTACCGGTTTGTCCGGTTCCGGAAAATCAACCATAGCCAATGCTGTAGAAGATGCTTTACACAGATTAGGGAAACACACATACACTTTAGACGGTGACAATATCCGCCACGGGCTAAACAAAGATTTAGGCTTTACAGCAGAAGGACGTACAGAAAACATACGTCGTATTGCCGAAGTAGCTAACTTGATGATAGATGCAGGGATAATCGTATTAGCTGCATTTGTTTCACCCTATGAAAAAAACCGAAACGAAATCAAAAATATTGTTGGAAAAGAGAATTACATTGAAATTTTTGTTGACACTCCACTTGGAATTTGTGAAGAACGCGATGTCAAAGGCCTTTATAAAAAAGCCCGTGAAGGGACTATCAAAGACTTTACCGGTATCTCCGCACCCTACGAAACTCCCAAAAATCCGGATATCATCATCAAAACACACCAGATGAGTATTCCTAAATCTGTTGAAAAGATACTGAATTATATTGGTGAGAAATTGTAAATAGTTGTAGTTTTGCCCTCGTTTTTAAGGTGAATATCTTAAAAAACAATACAAATTTTAACTTAAATAATGTCGCAATACAATTTAAGCAATTTACGAGAACTAGAAGCGGAGTCTATACATATTATCCGTGAAGTAGCTGCCGAATTTGACAATCCGGTGATGCTATACTCCATCGGAAAAGATTCATCGGTCATGGTGCGCCTGGCAGAAAAAGCTTTTTACCCCGGTAAAGTACCTTTTCCACTAATGCATATAGATTCAAAATGGAAATTTACAGAAATGACCCAATTCCGTGATGAATATGCCAAAAAAATGAATTGGGACTTAATCGTACATTCCAATATAGAAGGTTTTGAAGCCGGTGTAGGTCCCTTTACGCATGGTAGTAAGGTACATACCGACCTCATGAAAACAAAGGCTCTAAAAGAAGGTTTGAGCAAATATGGCTTTGATGCCGCTTTTGGTGGAGCACGCCGCGATGAAGAAAAATCTCGTGCCAAAGAACGTATCTATAGTTTTAGGGATGAATACCACCAGTGGGACCCCAAAAACCAACGCCCCGAATTGTGGGACATCTACAATGCCCATGTCAATAAAGGGGAATCCATTCGCGTATTTCCTCTGAGCAACTGGACAGAAGTAGACATCTGGCAATATATCCGAATGGAGAATATTCCCATTGTACCCCTGTATTATGCCAAAGAAAGACCTGTGGTAGAATACAATGGAGCCATGATTTTAGTAGATGATGACAGAATGCCCAAAGAACTGGCAGGGACGGCTCAAATGAAAAAAGTACGTTTCAGAACTTTAGGTTGCTATCCTTTAACAGGTGCCATAGAATCGGAAGCCGATACGATTGAAAAAATCGTAGAGGAAATGTTAACCACAACTCAATCGGAGCGTACTACCCGGGTCATAGATTTTGACAAAGGTGCAAGTATGGAAGAAAAAAAACGAGAAGGTTACTTTTGATGAATTTCAAAGACCAATTTACCCACCGGAGCCTAGCATAGGCGGGCGACCAAAGACCAACGACTAACGACTAACGACCACTAAGAATGTCAGCATCACAATTAGATATCAAAGCTTTTTTAGATCAGGACGAAAAGAAAGACCTGTTACGTTTATTAACAGCGGGTTCTGTAGACGACGGAAAATCAACCCTGATCGGACGACTCTTATTTGATAGTAAAAAATTATACGAAGACCAATTAACAGCTTTGGAGGACGACAGCAAGCGTATGGGACATGCCGGGGAAGATATTGACTATGCCCTCCTACTCGATGGACTCAAAGCAGAACGTGAGCAAGGTATTACCATCGATGTGGCTTATCGTTATTTTTCAACAAACAAACGTAAATTTATCATTGCTGACACGCCAGGCCACGAACAATATACCAGAAATATGGTAACCGGTGGATCAACAGCTAACTTGGCTATTATACTTGTTGATGCTACAAAAGGCGTGATTACACAGACTAAAAGACATACTTTTCTTACATCATTACTTGGCATCAAACACGTGATCCTGGCTGTCAATAAAATGGATTTAGTTGATTATTCTGAAGAACGTTTTAACGAAATAGTAGAAGAATATGAAGCTTTCATTACCCGATTGGATATTCCCGATGTACATTTTATTCCGCTCTCTGCTTTAAAAGGAGAAAATGTAGTAGAAAAATCCAAACTAACTCCCTGGTATGAAGGAAAAAGTGTATTACGTATGCTAGAAACCATACATATTGCCAGTGACCGTAATTTTATCGATATGCGTTTTCCGGTGCAATATGTGATTCGTCCCGATAAAGATTTTAGAGGTTTTGCCGGTAAAGTGGCATCTGGAATTGTAAGAAAAGGAGAAGTAGTGATGGCATTACCTTCGGGTAAAAAATCTAGGATCAAAGAAATCATAACTTATGAAGGTAAGCATGAAGAAGCTTTCCCACCTCAATCAGTAACGATAACTTTAGAAGACGAAATTGATATTTCCAGAGGTGATATGTTGATCTACCCCAACAACCGCCCAAAAGTGGAAAGGCATTTTGAAGCCATGTTGGTTTGGATGGATGAGGAAAAGATGAACACCCAACAAACTTATATCATCAAGCACAATACCCACAGCACAAAAGTAAATTTTGAGGCTTTACGTTATAAAATTGATGTTAATACGCTTCACAAAACACCAACTGATCATCTGGAATTAAACGAAATTGGTCGTGTCGTACTCAGCACATTCAAACCCTTATTTTTTGATGCTTACAGGAAAAATAGGGCCACCGGAGCTTTTATATTGATAGACCCAATCACCCATAATACCTGTGCCGTAGGAATGTTGATAGACCGGGTAGCTGCTAAAAATTTACCCCACAAAATTTCTGATTCTGAATTGGAAAAAATTGATAGTGGCAGGTCTTTGATCGCCCCTGAACAATACGAAAACAAATACAACCAAAAAGCGGAAACAATATGGTTGACAGGTTTACACGGCTGTGGAAAAAATGAATTGGCCTATATCATGGAAAGAGAACTTTTTGAAATAGGTGCCAAAGTTGTTTTACTGGATGGGGCTACCTTGAGAAATGGCTTATCAAGAGAATTAGACTTTTCTCCCGAAGACCGTGACGAACATTTAAGACGTGTAGCTCATATTTGTAAACTATTGAACGATCAAGGTATTATCACCATTTGTTCTTTTATATCACCTACTGAGAAAGTAAGAAATGAGATTGCGGGTATCATTGGTGAAGATAAGTTTCATGTATTTTTTGTAGACACTGATCTGGAAACCTGTAAGAAAAGACAACCGGCACTGTATGAAAAAGCCGCTAAAGGGGAAATCTATAACTTAGCAGGTATTGACCTTACTTATGAAACACCTAAAAAAAATCTGGTAGAAACATTAGAAGGAAGTTTAGAAGAAAAACTAACCCCTTTGATGGATTTTGTAAAGGAGAAGTTGTTGAAGTAAAAGTTTATTGACTTAGTATCTTGACTTTAACACCTCATCAAAAAGTCGTTTTACTTGTAAATCACCAAAGCCATAGATACTTTCGCGTTTGCAAAACTCTTTAAAAACAATTGAAAACTCAGTTGTTTTTAAATCTTTTATAATTTGAATGATTGATTGCTTTGGTCTCCCTAAAGCGTTTTCATTGGGTATTCTTGCCATATTCGCCTCAACCGCTTTTTTGATAAAAGGAAATGTATTCTCTAACTTATCAGCTGTTGCTACCAAATTAGTATTATCATTTTTTTGATAATAAATCCAAAGTTTGGCCATCTCACTTAGGTCAGTGATGGGTAGGCTATCTTGATAAAGCTCGACTAATTCTTCCTTATTAAATCCCCCAAATCCTAATTGATTGTGAATTTTGGGCCTTACCAAAAAAACTTTACAATCTTGCGTATATTTATATAACAAATGTATGACAAACCACATATTCACCTGACAGAATAGGTCATCCTCAAACCATAAAAAAACTTCAGATTTGTCTGGTATAGCCACGATTTTCTTTATTTCAGGAACGGTCTTTTTGAAATAATCCTTTTCCGTAAAACCTTCATAATTAAGGCTAATGAATTTTGATCTAGTCTCAAAAAGTTCATGTAAGCTATCTCCATTGACATCACCATCAATCAAACTTTCTCTCGCTACTATTAATTCACCTTCTATATTGGTCGGAAACTGGTCTTTTAGACAATCTCCATTAAGAATATGGTAAACGAATGACATTTTAAAATTACTAAAGTATCTTAATAACGCCCCTTTAACTCTAGATATTTATCTACAAATGCCTGAACACCAACTTTTATAGGTGTAGCAGGTTTGTAGTTGATATAGTCAAAGAGGCTTTGTACATCCGCATAAGTTCTGGGTACATCACCGGGTTGGATATCTTTAAAATTGATGTTGGCTTTCTTACCCAAAGATTTTTCAATTGCATGGATAAAATCCATCAAAGCTACGGGGCTGTTATTACCAATATTAAAAATCTGATAGGGCGCCGAACTAATAGCAGGATCTGGTTTCTTCGCATTGAAAACAGGATTATTTTTTTGAGGTGCTTTTGGTAATAACCTTTTGATACTTTCCACAATATCAGCTACATAAGTAAAATCCCTACTCATATCACCGTGATTATATACCTCAATAGGTTTTTCTTCTACCATAGCCTTGGTAAAGATATGTAAAGCCATATCAGGTCTTCCCCAAGGTCCATATACAGTAAAGAATCTTAATCCGGTTGATGGAATCCCAAAAAGATGGGCGTAAGAATGTGCCATCATCTCATTGGCTTTTTTGCTCGCAGCATACATGGCTATAGGGTGATCTGTATGTGCATGTACCGAAAAAGGAATTTCCTCGCTTAAGCCATATACAGAACTTGAAGATGCATACAACAAATGCTCCACCGGATAGGCACGACAAGCTTCCAGAATATTGAGAAAGCCCGTAATATTATTATCAATATAAGATTGTGGATTTTCTAAAGAATAACGCACACCTGCTTGAGCCGCTAAATTGACCACATAATCAAAACGAAAGATCCTAAAAAGTTCTTTAAGCTGCTCGGCATCTCTTAAGTCCGTTTTGATGAAATCTATCTGCCCGTGGTAGGATTTGTTGTCAACAAATTCACTTGTATTGATCCCCAGGTCTTTAAGCCTTGCCAACTTTAAAGCAGGTGCATAGTAATTATTAAGATTGTCAATACCTACCACATGGAAATCACTTTGAGCTAATAACTTGGCTAAATGATGGCCTATGAAACCTGCTGCTCCGGTAATCAGTACTTTTTTCATCATATATATTTATAAACGCGCATCACTTCTATCTTTGGATAAAACCCCTTTCACATCAAATAACACATAGGGGGTTTGCACAAATTTTTCAACCTCAAATCCGACGAATTTTTTATGGGCTACCGCCCAAACAATAGCCGCATAATCATTGTCCAAATCACTTTCGTCAGTTTTGAGTTGCAATCCGTATTCTTCTTTTACTTCATTAGGATCAGCCCAAGGGTCATAGACACTTACTTGCAAACCAAAGCTCTCTAATTCCCGGATCACATCTATCACTCTGGAATTTCGTATATCGGGACAGTCTTCCTTAAAAGTAATCCCCATTACCAAAGCTTTATTTCCCTTAACCGGAATATCCTTTTTGATCATCGTCTTAACTGTTTCTTGTGCCACGAAAGGCCCCATACTGTCATTCAGACGGCGTCCCGAAAGAATTATTTCCGGATTATAGCCCAATTTCTTCGCCTTTTCTGCCAAATAATATGGATCTACTCCAATACAGTGCCCTCCAACCAAGCCAGGCGTAAATTTGATAAAATTCCATTTAGTAGCCGCTGCTTCCAACACTTCTTTGGTGTCAATTTGCATTAAAGAAAATATACGAGATAGCTCATTGACAAAAGCAATATTAATATCGCGCTGTGAATTCTCAATAACCTTTGCCGCTTCAGCAACTTTAATAGAACTGGCTTTGAATGTTCCGGCTGATATCACACTTCGATAAACTGCATCAATATATTCTGCAGCCGCATCTGTGGAACCCGAAGTTACCTTGGTAATCTTTTCTACCGTATGTTCTTTGTCTCCCGGATTAATCCTTTCAGGTGAATAACCAACATAAAAATCCTGATTAAATGTCAACCCGGAGAATTCTTCCAAAATAGGGACACATTCTTCCTCCGTTGCCCCAGGATATACGGTAGATTCATATACTACATAATCTCCTTTTTTCAAGACTTTACCTACCGTTTCACTGGCTTTATATAAAGGAGTCAAATCCGGTTTTTTAGATTTGTCCACCGGGGTAGGAACGGTAACCACATAAAAATCAGCACTTTTAATATCTTCGAGTATTGCAGTATTGTAAAGTCCTTTTTGCCTGTCATCAAAATTCTTAAGTGAAGTATACAACACACTTTTGAGAAGATCAGAAGAGACTTCTAATGTTAGATCAAAACCATTTTGGAGTTGTACTATACGTAGTTCATTAATATCAAAACCAATGACCGGATATTTTTTGGCAAAGGCAACGGCCAAAGGCAAACCTACATAACCTAAACCAATAACTGCTATTTTTGGAGATTTCATAAAGAAAAATTATATCACTATAAGTCGGACAAAGATATTAAAATTGAATTGTATGTGTTAGACACAATATGATTTCTTATTAAACTAAAATCCAAAAAAATCACTTACTTCTTATCACTTGAAATGAATTATAATAAATCCTTTCACTTAGAAAATCTATTTAAAGGAAAAACCTCATTATGGATAATCCAACATATATCAGGTTAATATATACCCGATTTAAAACTGAAAAGCCTTTTGCGTGGCACTCATGAAGGTGGATGACCGGTTTCCCCGATAAGCGCATCTCCAAAAGCTCACCCATCGGGATAAACTTCTCAACCGGTTATATAAAAAAACACCCCGCTTTTGCGGGGCATTCATGAGGGTGGAAGACCGGTTTCCCCGATAAGCACTTCTCCATAAGCTCACCCATCGGGATAAACTTCTCAACCGGTTATATAAAAAAACACCCCGCTTTTGCGGGGCATTCATGAGGGTGGAAGACCGGTTTCGAACCGGCGACCTTCGGAACCACAATCCGACGCTCTAACCAGCTGAGCTACAACCACCATTTTATTATTTAACACTACAATTATTCAATTGTAGCGAAGCTGCCTGTCCCGATGAAACCGATAAGGTGATATCGGGAAGCTA
>JANTFO010000017.1 GCA_024763365.1 Flavobacteriaceae bacterium | reverse complement strand
GGTGCCCCAACTTGATGTATATGGGGATGCGTGACCTCTTTTTGGGCATCATTATCGGCAATTCGAGGATATACATATATATGGTAATTCTCCAAAATTACCTCATAGTTTTTCCATTTATGAAAAGAATTCAAATTATCCTCCCCCATGATCAAATTAAAACTATGCCGGGGATATTTTTCTTCCAGATAAATTAACGTATTGATGGTATAATTGGGTTGCGCCAAATGGAATTCTATATCCGAGGCCTTAAGCTGAGGATAATCCTCCACAGCAATGCGCACCATAGCTAAGCGATGATGGTCGGCCAATAGATTTTTCTTTTTCTTTAAAGGATTGAGGGGGGTTACCACCAGCCAAACTTCATCCAGATCAGTATAGGTAGCTATATGACTAGCAATAGCCAAATGACCCACATGAATGGGGTTAAAGGTACCAAAAAACAAACCTATTTTCATTATTTTAGATATGAGATTTTAGATATGAGATGTGAGATATGAGAAAATAATACATTAACGCTGTTTCTTTCTAACAACCAACTTTATCGTATTCAGTGCCTATAAACACTTTGACTAAACGATAAGCTTCTTGCTGTGCTTTTTTCAAGTTGTCATTAATCACCACATGATCAAATTCATTTTCAAATGTCAATTCATAAGTGGCTTTGGCTACACGTTCTTTAATCTTTTCTTCAGTATCAGTTTTTCGGTTTCTCAAACGTGCTTCCAATACTTCAACTGATGGTGTTTTAACAAAAATGGCCAAGGTTTTCTCAGGATACAACTTCTTTATATTCAAGCCACCCAAAACATCAATATCGAACACCACATTTTTTCCTTCTTTCAATAATCTGTCGATCTCTTTTTTGTAGGTTCCATAATAGAGCCCTTTATACACTTCCTCCCATTCCGCAAATGCATCGGCTGCCACTTCGGTTAAAAAGGCTTCTTTACTGATAAAATAATAATCTTTTCCATGTTTTTCGGTACCTCTAGGTGGTCTGGAGGTGGCTGAAACAGAAAACGCCAAGTTCAATTCGGGTTGTTCCATCAAATAGCGAACTATACTGGTCTTACCGGAACCGGAAGGTGCTGAAAAAACAATGAGTTTGCCTGATTTCATCTACAAAATATTTAGACTTTGCTCTTTTATTTTCTCTAATTCATCTTTCATTTGGACGACTATTTTCTGCATAGGTGCAAAATTAGCCTTGGAACCAATGGTGTTAATCTCCCTCCCAATTTCCTGTCCAATAAAACCTAATTTTTTACCATTGGATACAGGAGATTCTAATATTTCAAGGAAATAATTTAAATGGTTTTTTAGACGCACCTTTTCTTCTGTAATATCTAGTTTTTCCAGGTAATAAACCAACTCTTGTTCAAATCTGTTTTCATCGACTTTTTGTTGTAATTCTTCAATGGATTTCATCAGCCTTTCTCTTAATAGGCTGATTCTATCTTTTTCAAATTCTTTGATTTCTTCCAAATACTCCTCTATAAACCCGATACGTTTTATAAAATCCTGTCCTAAACTTTTGCCCTCCTCAGCTCTGTAATCTTTGATATTTACAATGGCCTCATGGATCAATTCTTTAACTGCTGACCACTCTTTTTCTTCGAGTTGATCTTTTGTAGCGCTCACTGCTTCAGGAAGTTGCATGGCAATTTCTAAATAATTTGTCTGTGGATTTAAATCAATAGATTTTAATTCATCTATATATTTATGTACTAAGTCCGAATTGATTTTAACCCCATTATCCACTCCGGTAATTTCTAAGTATATACTAAAGCTAATCTTTCCCCTTACGAGTTTTTGAGCAAGTAATTGCCTAATTTCCATCTCTTTCTCCCTATACTCAGAAGGAATACGAGCACTTATATCCAAATTGCGGCTATTGAGAGATTTGATCTCTACACTGATTTTCTTAGCTTTGAGTTGTAGCGCGGCTTTTCCAAAACCGGTCATAGATTCAATCATAAAACTTATTTATTATTTGACAAACCAATATGAACTTTTCAGATGTAAATATACTAAGTACAGATGAAAAATTTATACGGAGGTTACTTGTGACCTTTGGCAAAGATATTTTATTTTCACAAGAAAGATAGCATTTTTAAAACTTTACATTAATTCTATGATTTGCTTTTTTTATAGCTAACCAAATACACGCCTGTAAAAATTAAGACTGCAGCCGTTACTTTTAAAGTAGTCAAATAATCACTACCCATAATAATAGCATATACACTAGCTATCAATGGTTGGAGATATAAAAACACACTTAAGGTGGTTGCTTTGAGTTGCTTTAGGGCAGTAATATTAAATAAATAAGTAAAGAAGGTAGTAAACACGACTATAAACCCAATTTTTAGAAGTCCGGTTTGAGGCACATCAGCCCAGGAAACCTGCATGACTTCAGAAAATCCAAAAGGAAGTACAAAAATAAAACCTATTAAGTAAATCCATTTAACCAGATGAACAGGGTGGTATTTTTTTAATAAAGGCTTAACCACTATCAAATATAATGCATAAGAAGTAGCATTGACAAAAACAAGAAAATTACCCCACTTTATATTGGGAGCATTTGCTTGAATATTGGGGCCGTAGATTATTAATAGGACTGCCCCTATCATACCAAGAAGTACCCCGATAACTTTTTTTAAAGTAATCTTATCTCCAAGTATCAAGAAAGAGAACAACAAAACAATAATTGGACTTGTTGTCATGATGACTGACCCGTTTATGGGTGTTGTCATACTTAAACCTTTAAAAAAAGTAAGCATGTTGATCACTACCCCAAATAAAGCAGCAAACAATATTCTAACGAAATCATTTGTGACAATCTTTTCTTTTTTGACGAATAAACTAATCAACCAAAATAGTACCATAGCCCCGGAAACTCTTAGTAAAATAAACCCATAAGGCATTATATACAAAGGCATTACATCTTTTGCTATGGTGAATGACACTCCATAAATAAAGGAAGCAGAGAAGGCTAATACAAATGCGAAAATCCGTTTATTCATCAGTATGTATAAAAAGCGTTTGCAAAGAAAAGCTTTTTAGATGAAAACTTGTTTTGATTTATAAAAATAAATGTAAATTTGCACTCTCTTAATGCGGGTGTGGTGGTCCCGATCCTTCGGGAGGCAGACACGCTTTATGAATGCGGGCGTGGTGGAATTGGCAGACACGCTAGACTTAGGATCTAGTGCCGCGAGGCGTGAGAGTTCGAGTCTCTCCGCCCGCACAAATAACCGACGAAAGTCGGTTTTTTTATTTTTTATAGGGACGAGAAGCTTGTCCCGATTGAAGTAGTGGTTGGTGGTGTGATTATCGGGAAGTCTCTCCGCCCGCACAAATAACCGACGAAAGTCGGTTTTTTTATTTTTTATAGGGACGAGAAGCTTGTCCCGATTGAAGTAATGGTTGGTGGTGTGATTATCGGGAAGTCTCTCCGCTTGTGCAGAGCTTGTCTTAGTACCCGCACAAATAACCGACGAGAGTCGGTTTTCTTTCATAACAACTTTAAAAGGGATTTAAATACTACATTAAAAAAAAGAGGTTGCCATTTTGACAACCTCTCTGTTTAAAAAAATGTAATAATCAATTACTTTTTAATCAATTTCATTGTTTGGCTACCTACCTTCGTATTGATAGTGGCAAAATAAGTGCCTGCATCAAAAGAAGAAGCATCAATTGTCATAGCTTGGTTATCAGAATTGATATAAGCTACTCTCTTGCCTAAAATATCAAATATTTCTACAGAATCAATAACTTCAGAACTGTTTATATTCCATACATCCTGCGTAGGGTTTGGGTATACTCTTGAATCAAATAGGTCAGCTTCAGCTACAGAAACAGAAGTGCTTTCCCCCACAACAATACTGCCGAGGGCATCATATTCAGCATCAAAACTTGAATCAATAGCTATATTAGGCCCAATAAACTGAAATCCATATTGCATATGTTCACCACCAGTATATCCGGTAGCATCCATTGATAAGACAAAATCACCACTTGTAGTTCTTAAATCAACTTCTGCAGATTCCACTACAGAACTATAGTCAGCAGCAAAAACTTTAATAAAAGCAACCACAGTAAAGTCATAATCTCCCATACCGGTATTGTTCAAAGTGTTTTCTACAACTTTACCATTAAAAGTAAATGCTGTACCAGCTAAATTATCATCTTCAATATACATATTAGCATCCATTATCTTGTTACCCACTAAGTTTCCTGTTTGCCAATATGAATCAGTGTCATTAATTCTGTTAGGTTTTAATGATACAGTATTTAGACCAGTATCTAAAATCGCAACTAAATCTGCAACACCCCAACTACTACCAAATTGGTAGGCACCATCTCCATCAGGTGCCGGAAGATTTGACACATTCATAAAGCCTATCCATGCAGCTTCAGAATCGAAATTAATATTTGTTTGAGCATAGTTCCATACCATGGTCATCGACATTAATAAAAAAGTAAAAATTCTCATAATTAATAAATTTAAAGGTTAAAAAATAAATTTCAATGTTCAATAATAATATTTCAAATGTACATTTTTTGATACTAAATTGCAATTGACTCATATTCTAACACATGGGGCAATATTTATAGTTTGCCTCTCCTTTTTTCTAATTCAACTTTAATGAGTCTTGCTTTTTCTTCTGTTAAACTATATTTACGCATGACTAATATGGCCAATCCTGCGGTTACTACAGGTATGACTATATCTGCTATACGTAATCTATTTAAAGTTTCAAATGATTGATGAGTGATATTTGGGTCAAAACCTACTAATTTCAAAACAAGTCCGCTTAATACTAATGCTATAGCCTGGCCTAATTTAACCATCCACCAGTATATGGCTCCATAAGTACCTTCTTTTCGTGGCATTCCATTTTCCAATTCGTCTAAATCGCAAACATCAGCTGTCATACTCATCATCAAGGTGAAAAGACCTCCCATCCCAAAGGCAATTAATGGAATAGGGAAAAATATTAACCAAGGCACCCCTTGTGTTGTATCAATCGTAAACCAACTCATGCCCAACATCTCTAACTTGGGGTTAAGATAACCAAAAACATAACTTACCACATTGTTTAAGAAATTACCAAAAGTAGTTTGACTGAAGGCTGCATTCAATTCTTTACTAAACCCCCACCATTTAAGAATATAACCAATAATTGATAATAGAGTTGAAATGATAAAAGCATTTCTTTTCCCCCATTTAGTGGCCATCCAGGAAACAATAGGTATCACTATAAATGCAGTAAGCATTGCATTGATAGTGTTAAACCAGGCTGGCCAAGTACCGGCATCTGCGTAGCTTCCACTAAAAATGTAAAATACAATTATAAAAACACCAAATGCTGATACTAATTGAAAACCGTTAAATACTAAAAAAGTAGCGCTACAGAGCTTCATAAATGGTTTGTTTTTAGAAATTTGCACAATACCTTCCCAAAGTTCTTTTAAATTAATCAATAAAGTTTTAAAGGTTATTTTCTTTCGATTTTCAATATGATCTGACGCAATTCCTTTAGTAAAAAATGCGGGTAACGAACCAAATATTATACAAACTAAACCAACTACTACCGCCATATGTCTCACTCCTTCTGCTTGTGTAGCAAATGTATTTTCATCGGGAATAATTACATACAGCCATGGGACGATCATCCAGGCCAATTGCCCCATTGAGTTGGCAAAACTCATTAATCGAGTACGTTCATTATAATCAGGAGTCATTTCATAACCTAAGCCCACTAATGGAGTCGCAAACATGGTATTTCCAATCAGGAAAATAATTTGTAGAATCATGACATGCCAAAAAATATAGGTTTGTGAGCTTTCTGGATAAAGTTGCCACATCCATATAAACATGATACCACTAAAAATAGCACCCGAAAGTATGTATGGTCTTCTACGTCCCCAACGTGATTTGGTATTATCTGAAATAAAACCCATTATGGGATCAGTGATGGCATCAAAAATACGAGGTATACCACCTAATAAACCTGCCAGAAAAGGATCCATACCATAGGCTGTCAATAAAAAAAACTGCACAAAAACACCAAGTGTACCAGGTAGGATATTTAATACAAAATGCCCTGCCCCAAAGGCACCTTTCTCCCAAACAGGAACTCTTTCGCTTCTTGCTATTTTGTATCTGGACATTTTGGTTGAATTATTTTTGGTTAATAATTATGGTTTGAATTGCTTGTGCATCAATTTGCAATAATATGTTCTTTTTTTGCATTTGTAATTCATACTCTTTTGGAGTCATACTTGGATTAAACAACACACAAACAATAGATTTATCAGGATTTTGAACCGCTGTCAACATCAGCTTATGATCTGGGTTTTCAAATCCAATGCGCTGTGCACCGGGGCGAATATATTTGCTGAAATGTGCCATGGTATAATAAAGTGGCGTATAATACACTTCATCACTTTCAATATTGACCAAAATAGGCGCTACACACCAATTCTCAAACCAATTGGGGCCACCATTCTGATCTAAAACCATATTCCAATCAACCCATCCATCTACCCAGTTGTTGAGACAACCTATGATATCACGCGCATAGCGGTAAACAGGCACATATTTGGGATGTAAGTATTTTTGATCTTCAGGAGCCCAATCCCAACCCCAATCGGTAGCTTCTTTGCGCCAATACCAAGCGTCATCTTTCCAGTGAGGCACTTCAGAATCTACACAAGCTTCTGTTTGAATCAAATATTTATCAGGAGCTTTTTGATGGGCATATTGTAAAGCTTCCGGGAAGAAATCATATGTGCTTTCATACCAATGAATGGCCATTCCGTCGAAATACTTAGATGTATTCTCATCTTTATACATTGACTGAGCCCATTCCTTAATGCCTGCTCTATTTTGGTCATACCCCATTAATACCACGTCTGAATAGCCTTCATTCTCCAATTTTGGGCCTAAATAATTTTGCACGAAATAGGTCATTTCTTCAGGAGAATAATGCATGCTCTCCCAATTATTACCATTGCCGTGGGGTTCGTTCTCGACGGTAATTCCCCAAATGTTAATACCTTGCTCGTTATAAGCTTTTAGATACTTTGAAAAAAACAAAGCCCAAGTGTCATAGTATTCGGGCAACAACTTTCCGCCTATCCAGTCATTATTATCTTTCATCCAAGGAGGTGCTGTCCATGGTGAAGCAATGATCTTAAAACCTTCTTTTGATATTTCTTGAGCCTCTTTAATCATAGGAATAATGTCATCCATATCTTCTTTTACAGAAAAATTATCAAGGTTTTTATCGGCAGTTGGCGTATATGAATAATGGCCTAAAGAAAAATCACAGGAATTGATATGAGTTCTTGTTAAAGAATATCCAGCACCATTTTCATGAAAATAGGCCTCTAAAATTTCTGCTCTTTTTTCCTTACTAAGTTGGTTTAATAAAAAAGCAGATGACTCTGTAAAAGAACCGCCAAATCCGGTGATAGTTTGGAACTTTTCTTCCGGGAGAATCTGAATTAATGTTACGGAATCTTTGCCTTCTATTTGCATAGACACAAAGTTCAATTTATCTAATTTTTTACCTGCTGCTGAGGTTTCGTACACTTCTGCAGATAAATCATTGGTTTCTTGATTCTTGCAAGAATAAAGTAATAAACCTATTACAACAAGTATTGATATGGATAAATATTTCATTTTACTTTTCGGGTTTAACAGGTGGTAAAAGCACTTCTTCTAAAAGTGCTGCTTTATCGCCTTGGTAGGTTTTATTTATCAAATTTCCATTTCTAGAAAGATTGTCAAACACACCGGTATCCATGATATTCCAAAGAGCATATTTGGCTCGGCCATCCATGGTGAAAAGTCCAAAGTAGTTCTCTGAACCCAATTCATTTTTATCGTCTTTCCAATGCTCGTCAAAAGCTTCAAAATAAAAACATGCGATGCCGTTTTCTTTGGTCCATGCCCTCATTTTTTGGTAAAACAAACCTTGTTTGTATTCATCAGTAGCACGCGTTCCATCAGGTCCATATTGTCCATTAGACGAGCTTGCCCAGCCAGTTTCACCTATATGTACAGGTTTTTCGACACCCAAACTAAGCATATAGTCATACACACTGTCATATTGTTGGCGGGCATGCTCCATAGCATATTGTATCGCTTTGTTTATTTTAAATTCTTTGGTTTGGATAGAATCTTTTGCATCATATCCCCAAAAATATGGAAAATAATAGGTTTCATGCATCGGGTAGGTATGCAACGAAATATAATCTACAGCTTTAATAAGTTTTTCTAAATCCTTATTTCTATACCTTATTTGTCCTCCCCATGCCGCGTAATTATCAGACGTAGTAATCCACAGATCTTTCGGTAATACTCCTTTTTGCTTTAAGGCTTGTAAATGTTTTATCCATTTCAAAATTACGATGGGTTGCACATGATAGGAAGTTGCCCACTTCACCATGGCTTCATTTCCTACTGCTACTATTTTAACTATTTCTGGATATTTTTTTACAAGATCAATTGCTCTTTCAATTTCGGCAATATTCTTTTCACTTTCACCAAAATGATCGGGATTTTCTGTCCAGGCATCCTTACAATCAATCCATGCTCCGAGCATGACATACATTTCAAATTCTGGATTTTCCTTACGCAACTCTTCTATAGCTTTTAGAATATTAGCAGTTTGTGGCAATTGAACATTGTAGGTGCGAATAATATGAACATCCATGGCTGCCAAGATCTTTAAATCTTCTTTCAACTCAGCAATGCTAGGCTGAATATCACGAGTTTTACCACGGTATCCCCCATAAGCCATAGCCAAATGAGTAGTATCACTCAATATCGTTTGGGCACTTTTTATTTTAGCCTTGTTTTGTTGACTTTCATTTTTACATGAAAACAAACTAAAAGTTAAAACAAGGGTAAAGAGGTATTTTATAATAAACTTCATCTCAATAGTTGTTTTTCATCAAATTGAACTAAAATAGCTGTTATCTCTCCAGTTCTTTGAAACAGTTTATTACTTATGATTTCATTTAATTCCAATGAATCAAAGCGTAATGATTTACCATCTCTTAAAGTAATTTTTAGTATATTTTTTGTAGAAATTTTATAAGTAACCGGCACTTGACAATAGGTAAAAGCTAATTCTCCTTTTTGGAGTAAAACTTCTTCTTTATCACCATATAAATTATAATATGTAAATAACTTTGGTTGATCTAAGAATTCATTTTTATGTAGCATAAAATTATTAAATTGGAGTTTTTCTTCTATTATCTCCACACCCAGTTCGCCATATCTACTTATAATATCTTCTTTTACTTGGCCTGTCATTCCGGGTTGTTGAACACCTTTATTCAAAGGAGTATGTGAGTAGGCATCCGTTGGAAAAGCGCCGTATACATCTGGTGATTTATGCACACCTATGCCTTTTTTAATATTTTTATAATGTATAACAAGGTCATTTATTAATTCCTGGTTTTCATTCAGTTTAATTGCTGTTAAACAAACCTCCTGAACTGCCAATAGCAATTTTGATACCATATGCCAGTATATAGACCCTAGGCCTTCATAGCCATACATAGTTCCAGACCTCCCAGTGTAAGATTTATGATTAAAAACCTTTTCAAATATGTCCATGATTAATGGTCTTTCTTTCGAAATAAGTTGGGCATATTTAGTTTTGGATAAGCTATCAAGTTTTTGCTTTACATCTTTGATATTTGTAAAACTACCATTAAAGTGATACGCTCCCTTGATATCTTTTTGAATAAGCTGATTGTTACCATCTTCTATGAGCTTCACTAATAATTTTGATTGAAGGACTAGTACTTTGGGTATAGTATTCTTTTTCAAGAAACCAGGTAATTCTTTATATGGATAAAGTATATAAGAGTTTTGGTCGGGACGATAGAGTTTACTGTTTTTTAAATTATCTAAAAGCTCAAGAGATTCTTTTGCGGTGAGGTAACCTGAACTCAATATCGCCACTTGCCCTTCTAACATTTCATCCAAATACTTTATTTTAGACTTTTTTCCATCTATCTGGATTAGATTATAAGCATGGTATAATTTATCACTTCTCTTATTCTGTCGGATAGAATGGTCGATATAGGTCAAAGTGACCTCTATAAAACGGCTTACATCTGAAAGTGAAAGTGATTGTTTTTTTTGGTCAAAACTATTATTATAAATTTCATTTCTATAATCACTTCCTGCTTTACCAAGTGCATCCACAAAAATCTTTCTATCCTCATCAGTTAATTTGTGCTGTAATAAATCTTGATTTCTTGTAAAGACTTGATATACAGCGTTAAAAAATGTTATAAGCTTAGTGTTTACAGACACTTCCTGATCAGTTTCTGAAGTTACAATTTTTTGAAAGAATTGCATAAACTTTCTTAGATAGTATAGTGTAACCATCGAAACTCCATTGCCTACCAAAGCGTTATTAGCATCATTCCACTCAGGCCTTTGGGTATTCATCCAAATTCCAGCTTCGGGAATAAAATTGGACAATTTAGCTAACAAAGTGGCTAATATCTTTTCTATAAAATTGGCCCTGACAATATTTCCATTCATATCAAAAAGCAAGGCACCGTCTGCTCCAATTACAAGCCTTCGATTTCTTATTTCTTTATCTGCTTCAAAATCAAAATCTATGGTGTCCTTGGGGTTTTTGATTATCTCATGATAAGATTTGATTTTATAGGGAACGTTGGCATAAACAAATACTTCATTCGTAAAATATTCAGCTAAAACACCTGGTTTGTGTGAGTCTGCTAACTCTAAAAGTTTGAATAAATAAATGATCTGATGATCACCCCAATAGCCTATATGCGACCAGGGATCATTGGGTTCAATAGTTTCCCAGTCAAAACCATCTTTTGTTACCCGGTAAGGATTGTATCCATCAAAGGTAGAGGTATTCAAAAACTTAAAGATCATACCTATAATGAACTCTGGAAATGAATGCGCTAAAGCTTCCCAATTTTGAAAAATATCGCGCCAATTACCTTCATAGTGTAATATTTTTGAACCATCTACTTCGTTACGTGTATTGATCGAAAATTTATTCCATGGTCGACTAGGGTCACCATGCCTTCTACTGAATCGTAAAGGCAAATATTCGTTGCAAAGGCGAGTAAGATCAGGATTGTCAAGTTTTGAAATAGAATCTTTTAATTTTTGTAATAATATAGTGTCAGGAAGATTTGATAAACTCTTTTTATATTTTGTATAAACTTCTTTATTAGCCTTGTTCAAATAATGCAACAAATCATTCTTTTCAATCTGATAATTAAAATCAAATACACCACCACGCATGATGTTAAAAACGGTGTTTGAGAAATGTCTTGCGTCATTGAGTTGATTAGAAGTACATTGTAAGGCATCGGCAGTAGCGCTAAGTTGTAATAATCGATCAGTACTTTCATTAATTTTCTGCTCAATTATTTTAGCTGAAAGCTTATTGTTTTTTATATTTTCAACTAAAAGAACAATATCAACAAGGTTTTTATTAACATCGGCTATTATATACCATTCTTTGAAAGTGAGGGGGGATAAATTAATTTTATCATGAATAAAATAAGCTCCTTTTTCTGCTTTTACATCATTTTCCTGACAGATATTCTGACCTGACCTAAAGCGTTCTAATTGTAATGAAGAGAGTAAGTAAGATGGTTTTTCTAAACCATAAGACCAAACCATGTTGGCCTCCAAAGATTCTGCGGGTTCCGCCTTATCTACGATTTTAGAAGTCATCGAATAAATTCCCATACCTGATATGGATTCCAACTCACTTCTTTTGTAAGCATTGGCCAAATTACTATAACGTAATTGTAAATCACTACCTACACCTGCAGGTAAAATATTTTGCAATCCATCTAAAACTTCGATCTCAATTATGGCATTTGAAGTGTTTTGAAGTTTAGAACGCCTGATAAATCCTAAAGAATTACTGGTACTCCATTGGTAACTAAATCGTAACTCAAGGTCGTGGTTGATTTCTTCAAATATGATCTTGTTACCATACTGATTTTTATAGAGGTTTTGAGTAGTTTTATACCTTCCTTTTGAAAATGAAGAAAAAGGCTCCCATATATGTATCTGCCCTTGCTTATTGATTTTAAGCATGGTCTTACTTCCTGTAACTTCCGCCATATCAATAAGCTTGTCATCTGTATAGTAAGGAAATAATGCATAGTCTGCATTTTTCCTCCCGGCTGTAATACCACCATTACTAGATAGAAACATCCAATGATTTCCTTCACTGACTAAAGTCATGAGAAAAGGGCGTAAATCATCACTATTTGTAATCTTAAAATATAGTTCTCCCTTAAGCTCAATATGTGCTAACTTAGCTTTTGACATGCTATTACTTGATGAAAAAAATGGGGTTTAATCAACCGGACTTCTATAAATCCGGTTGATTAGTATTATTCAAATAATTATTGATAAACTCTTACATAATCTACTTCCATAACATCGTTTGTAAAATTAGGATCTATGGTTCCACCTAGAGTACCTCCCATGGCTACATTGAGGATCAAGAAAAAGTTCTCATCAAATGGTAAAGCAGTATCATTTGCCATCTCAACATATTTGATGTCATCTACAAATATTTTAATGCTTTCTGCTGTCCATTCCATAGCATAAGTATGAAATTCTGTTGATGCATTTTCAATAGATGTAGATTCTCCATAACTACCGCCATCCCAATGGAATGTTCCCAGTATATTGTCTTTGTTATCACCCGTTTGCTCCATGATGTCCATTTCTCCACAAACAGGCCAGCCAACTTCATCAAAATTAGTTCCTAACATCCATACAGCAGGCCAAGTCCCTTGAGCAACCGGTAATTTGGCCTTCACTTCTACTTTACCATATTTAAAGTCAAATAATCCTTGGGTTTTTAAACGTGCTGAAGTATAATCATCACCTTCCTTGATAGCGGTAATTTTTAAAACACCGTCTTCAATAATTACGTTTCCTATATCATCTGTATAGGTCTGCTCCTCATTGTTGCCCCAACCTCCTGCACCAAGATCAAAGGTCCATTTTGAGCTGTCGGGAGCACCATCGGTGTCAAATTCGTCTGACCATACAAGATCAGGGAAATTACTAACTTCAAATGGGTCTTGTGTTTGATATAAAGCATACCATGCATAGTCATCACCTTCTTCAATAAATCTTACACGCATTTCATTTTCTGTAATATAAATAATATCATAGGTGCTAGTACCTGCAAACCATCCCATAAAGCCACCATCTGATATCTCAAAACTGGTTTGCCTGTAGGGCTCTCCATTATAGGCACCTTCCAATGCGGCTTTAGATGTAGATGGGAAAAAGGATACTATTTTCTCACCATACATATCAGGAACCACATCTACTCCATGGCAAGTATCTCCATCTACACCCATTGTCCCGGCATGTGTTCCGGGTATAAATGCAGGGCCTTGGGTTTGTTCAAATGTAATTCCATCGGCTGTTTTAGAAAACACAAACTGATCCTCATACATGCAAGATTTCTCTTCATCAAAAGGTTGAATTCCGTTCCACCATGCTTCCCAAGCAAATTCTCCATTACCATAATCATCTTCTACAGGTCCTAAGCCAACATGTAAAGGTAAGTTGGCTGCCCAATACCATGTTTTACTGTCACCAACATTTGCACCAGCCAAGAAATTTTCGGCTTCTTCATCTGAAAAAGAAACATATATCTCAACCGTTTTTACAACACTACTCATCACGCCACCTGTACCTATAGCATTTACTACTATATGGTATGTATTTAAGCCAGTATTAGTATACATATGTGAAGTTATACCGGAAGGGGACATGACAGATTTTCCATCACCAAAATCAAAACGATAATTGATCTCGTTATCGGCTGTTGCTATTAAATTTACAACTCCACTTCCATCCCCATTAGGGTTTTCTCCATCCTGGCCAACGATTTCAATAGTAAAGCCCACATTTGATGGCGCTATAATGTCACCAAACTCGTATTTATCCTTTTCGCAACTTGCCGAAAAAAGAAATAGGATAAGTAGACTAATATATATATTTAATTTATTCATGATCATATTTTTAAATTTTTACAAACTTATATTGCCAAAAAACACCACTACCTGCTTCAATCACTACATCCATATGTGTATCATCTGTAAATGTAACATCATAAGTGATTGAATCAGGGACATCTACATTAGGTAATTCTCCCTGATTATTGGCTTTAGGCAAACCTAAATAGGCACCTAAGCCATTTAAAGTAATGGTACCTGCACCCAAATTATACTCATAAGTAGCGGCATTTGAACCATCGTGAGGGGCTACCGGAGTACCACAGGCATCACTACCACCTTGCCAGCCTTCTATCCAGGTTTCAGAACCTAAAATATTTTGAAAGCTACCATCAGAATTAAAGATATACTGGTCATCATAGAAACAAGCTCTTTCAGTGACACAGGTTGCATCACAATTCCACCATCCTATATCGCCAATAGCAGGCCCTACTCCCAGTGATCCCGGCTCCGTGGATAACTGCCATGTACCTACAATAGGTGAGTCCGGCGTATCTGTTCTTACCAATTTATATTGCCAGAATACACCACTTCCTGATTCAATGTAAACACTTATAGTATCGGTATCTAAAAAATTAACTTGATAAGTTATTGAATCCGGCACATCTACATTTGGTAATTCTCCTTGATTATTTGCTTTTGGGATACCGAGATAAGCACCTAATCCATTGATGGTAATACTTCCTTCAGACTGATTATGATCAAAAGTAGCTTCTGCTGTTCCGTCGTAAGGTGCCACTGGCGTATCACAAGCATCTGATCCTCCTTGCCATCCTTCTATCCAAGTTTCTGTTCCTAACACATTATTAAATGTACCATCTGCATTGAAAATATAAAGATCATCATACAAACAAGCTCTTTCGGTGACACATCCTGCATCACAATTCCACCAACTTATATCACCCATAGCAGGTCCTACACCTAAAGAACCGGGTTCTTCAGAAAACTTCCAAGTACCTATTAATGGAGAAGGTCCTGTTGCTTCTTTCCAAAAATAGATATTGTCTATAAATATCGTACCCGCAGCCCAAGGTGTTCCCACAAATTTAAGTTGGAAAATTTCGGAAACAGTTAATCCCTGATCTGTATAATCTGAAATTGGAATATCAATGCTGGTCCAAGTATCTGTTGTAAGGGAATTCGTGACAGGTGCCTCAGTAACCGTGCCTGATGCATTATTAATCAGTGAAGTTTCAATATCAGTTACAACATCTGCCGTCCAAACATCTAAATGCAGATATTCCATGCCCGACACATCGATACTTGTACCTTCTTCAAGTGCAATACCTTGATAGCTGATATTAATGTATTGGAGCATTTCATCTCCATTGAGGTCAAACATATTCCAAGAACTTCCTTGGCCTCCTTGACCCCAGTCTGGGAAGTAATTTACATTTTCAATATTTTCATAGGCTGCACTAAATATTGATATAACATCATCGGGTTCTCTCACCGGAGGCGTAGGTGCAGGCTGAGAAGGTTGTACTAAAGCTATTACTTCAAAATTTTCAACAACATATGTTGTAGTTTCAATAGCGGCACCTTTTACTTCTATCGTAATAGTATATAAACCTACATTTTCATATATATAAGATACCGTATCACCAATATTGGCACTTAAAGGTTCGTCATTACCTTCTTCTCCAAAATACACATCGTAAGTTATGGCATTATCTGCTGTTACAGTAACATTTATCTTTTTAGATACAGCCTCATCATTAACTACCACAACATCAGTAATTTCAGGAGGTATGAAAGAAACCACTAGCTCTTGTGTTACTTCTGAAGACAAGCCTGTAGGCCCATGAGCCACAAGAGTAACTTCATAGGTGCCTTCTGTATAAGTATGCTCTGTTTGTTCTCCTTGATTTAAACTCACGGGATCTTCTGTACCATCTCCAAAATATATATCAAACTTCACTGCATTATCTGCAGTGGGTACGATGCTAACCAATCCAGTATTGTCCTGAGTAACATCAAATAAAGCTTTGACATTTAACGGAGCCTCAACCGTGCGTATAAAATCAAAATTTTCTTCTTCCTCATTACAACTTATTGTAAAAACTATAAGTAATGAGAAGGTGATTATTTTTAATATTGTTTTCATGTGTTTATTTTTATCTATTTTAATATGTCACATGTAATAGCCAATAAAATATTTTCAGTTAGTGAAAAATTTTCTTCATATGACTATTTCATCTTTCTAGTTTTATAATCTTTAGTAACCACTATTTTGTTGCCATCTGTTTCCTGCTAACTCAATCTCAATTCGAGGGATAGGAAACAGTTCATTCTTGCCGGTTTGAAAACCTGGAATACTGCTAGTTTGTCCGGTTCTAACCTGATCAAAAAACCGGTGACCTTCTCCTGCTAACTCGAGTCTTCTTTCTTGTAAAATGTTTTCTAAAGTAGCAGGGATTCTATGATTTGTATCTCCAAAAGCTCTGTCCCTCACCATATCTAATAGGGCCTGTGGGTCACTTACCGGATTAGTAGCCAACAAATTAGCTTCGGCTGCCATCAGTAAAACATCTGAATATCTTATAGCTCTGTAATTGTTACCGTGTGTAATTACTACATCGGGTAAATTAGCTTCTTGATATACCATATACTTATGATTATAATAGCCTGTATATTCCCATCTTTCATTAAAGGTAACAGTAGGCCTCGTAGAAACAAATTCTTCAATATCAAACATGGTTGGGGCTAATCTAGTATCATCAGGATCATACTGATCATATAATTCTTGAACAGGTGTACTAAAAGTATTACCTTGTCTTCCTGTTGCACTTCCATATGGAGCCCAATCTGCCGGAGTACCATCTGTTCCTGGCATTACTTTGAATTCAGGAGACATAAAGCCGGCTGCCACATTACCTTCTACATATTCTAATTGGCCATAATTACCACCCTCAACTCCAATAGAATATTGAATTTCAAAAACTGATTCAGCATTATTTTCATATTCATTAAGAAAGATCTTACTAAAATCTTCGAGCAATTGGTATTGACCGGAGTTAATAACTTCATTTAAAGCAATCGCAGCTTCATTATATTTTTCTTGATAAAGATAAATCTTACCAAGAAGTGCTAAAGCTGCTCCTTTGGTAGCTCTACCTTCCTGAGCTTGCCCCCAAGGTAAAGAGCTTATGGCCTTGTTCAGATCATTTTCCAACTGTGCATAAACTTCTGATGCAGGTGTCCTATCTATTGATTGAGATTCTTCCACACTTATACGCTTATCAACGATAAGAGGTACATCTCCAAAAAATTTGACTAATTCAAAATAATAATAGGATCTAAGAAATAAATTTTCAGCTAATAATTCCGGTTTTCTTTCGAAATCAATTTTATCTTGAAACTCTACAATATAGTTAGCACGACTTATACCCGCATACATCCATTTCCACACATTTCTTAAAGCTTCATTATCAGGATTATGGGTCATGTCATCAATTTGTTGCCAATCTAATACATCGGTAGGGTTTTCACCACCACATAAGCTATTATCGGAAGCTATTTCACCAAGGATATGGTTTAAATAATTAGTTCCTAACAAATCGTATACCCCTATTAAAGCATCTTCGTATTCTTGTTGTGAATTGAAATAATTCTCAGAATTTTGTTCTCCTTCCGGTAAGATGTCTAAATAATCATCACAAGATATCATTACTGAAACAACTGCGAGAAGTGTTATAAAAAATTTAATTTTAGTTCTCATGATTATATATTTTAAAATGAAAGGTTAAGCCCTGTTGTAAATGTTCTGGCCTGTGGATATTGACCCATATCTACTCCTGCAGATAATGGATCAGCATTAGAAATATCCGGATTATAACCTTGATACTTAGTAAATGTAAATACATTATTCGCAGCTATATATAGCCTTAACTTGTTAACTTTAATTTTATCTGAAACACCAGATGGTAAGGTAAAGCCAAATTGGATGTTTTGAATTCTCAGATATGAAGCATCTTCCATATAAAAATCTGAAAAAAGAATGTTATTTCCTGCATTGGTAGAAGCTCTTGGAACTGTGTTTGATGTCCCTTCACCTGTCCAGCGGTCTAGATATAGCGTAGGCTTATTGCTATAAGTCAAAAATCGTTCGTAACTCCTTACGGCATCATTTCCTAGGGATGCATAGAGCGATGTAGCGAAATCAAAGTTTTTATAAGTCATATTCAAATTAAAACCTGAGGTAAGATCCGGGATAGGACTACCAATCATCGTTTGATCATCAGCACTTCCGAATTCTATCCTTCCATCACCATCGAGGTCTGTATATTTTATATCTCCGGGAACTGCTCCCGGTTGGTATTCATCTATAAGCCCATCTCCGTCAAAATCAGCATTAAGCGCGTCTATTTCTGCTTGGTTTTGGAAGACTCCATCGGTTTTATATCCATAGAATGCTCCTAAAGGTAAGCCTGTTTGAAATCTAGAGGTAAGTTTGTCAAGGCCAAAAAGACCTCCTGATTCAAAACCAGCAGCATTATTCACCTCGATGGCTGTATTATCTATTGTAGTTAGATGTAAGCCAAATCCAATTTTGAAATCATCTGTAAAATCGTGATTGAAACTAATACTCATATCAAATCCTTTATTTTCTACAGTTCCAGCATTTACAACCGGAGCGCTACTACCCGGAGCTGATGCTCCTACTAGTCCTGAAACTTGTGGTATCAATAACAAATCTTTAGTAGTTTTTTTGTAGTAGTCTAGTATAATATCCAACTTATTATTAAATAAACCTGCATCTAAACCTATGTTATATTGTGTATTGGTTTCCCATTGTAAATCGGGATTGGATAATCCTGCTAAGGCATTACCATAGAATAAATTATTACCAAAAGAGTAAGAAGCTTCACTATCATTAGTTCCTTGTAAAAAACCGATCCATCGGTAACTTCCTATTTTATCATTACCGGTTATCCCCCAACTACCTCTTAGCTTTAGCTTGTTTAATAATTCCGACTTAAAGAAATCTTCGTTTGACACAACCCAACCAGCTGAAAAAGAAGGGAAATAACCTACACGATTATCAGGTCCGAATCTAGTAGAAGCATCTCTTCGCAACATGGCAGAGAACAAGTATTTGCTTGCATAATCATATTGTAACCTACCAAATAAAGAATACCACCTATCCTCAGCTATACCAGTAGCAGCATTAAGATTTTGTTTAAGTGTATTGTCTTGATCAATATTACCGTCTTCGTCTAATACTTCATCATATATATATGATTGGGTATTGAATAAATAAGCATTTTCCCAATTGTCCCGATCCGGGCTAAGGCTTAAAAAGCCTGTTGCGTAGGTACCATAAAATTGCTCACTCTTTATCGACGTACCCAATAGAGAAATAAAGTTGTGATCTTTTATTGAAAACTTATAGTCTACAAAATTTTCGAAAGTGAAATCGAAATAGTTTTGATTGTTTTCATATACTGTACTAAAAACATCTGTAATACCATTATTATTTCTATCTAAATCAAATACACCATTAGTTAAGGAAACAGAGTTCACAACTTTTCCAGATCCATAATAGCTTAGGGGAAAATACTGTCTGTTTTTAACATCGGAATAGTTAAAATTATATCTACTGGTTGCTTTCAGGTTCTCAATAATGTCCCATTCTAATTCTAATTTTCCAGTAAACCTATTAGTTTTAGTATTGTTATATGTATTTTGAATTACCGCAAAAGGGTTTACTATTTCAAAACCTTGATCATCTCCTATATATGAAAATCCATTTGAAGGCCCTGTGCCATCAGTTCCGTCATAAACAGGAGTTAAAGGTGAAGCGTTGAGGGCATAGTATAAAATAGAACCTCTGCCCGCCTCAGGAATTACATTATGATTAATATTGGTATACAATAAAAAAGTATTGAGTTGTAAGTTTTTTACAAGTTCAATTCCTAAATTATTCTTTAAGGTCCATCTGTTGTAATTTGATTTATCCGGTTTAATAATACCTTTTTGATCGAAAAAACTACCGCTAAAACCGTAGGTTATTTTTTCACCACCTCCGGCAGCGCTAATATTATGGCTTACAATAGGTGAAGTTACAAAAAGCTCCTCTTGCCAATTTGTCCCGGCACCAAACTCAGAAACATTAGGATATGGAATTGAATTGCCATCTGCAGCCTCGGTTTCATTAACATAGAGAGCATATTCAGTAGCATTCATAAGGTCTAACATATTTGCTGGTTCTTGTAAAGAAAGGTAAGTATTATAAGAAAAAGCGGTTTCTCTATTTACTTTACCTTTTTTGGTTGTAATTAATATTACACCGTTTGCCCCTTGAACACCATAAATGGCAGAACTAGCATCCTTAATTACGTCGATTTTCTCAATATCTCCAGGATCTATAATGCTTAAGTCCTCTCCAATATTTACACCATCTACAATAACTAATGGGTTATTATTTCCGTTTGTAGTGATACCTCTAATCCTTATGTTTGAAGATGAACCTGGTGATCCTGAATTAGCATTCACTTGAACTCCGGCAGAGGCTCCTTTAAGAGCTTCTTCAATTCTTGCAGGGTTTGATTCTGTAATATCATCAGCATTCAAACTTGAAAAAGCACCAGAAACTAATTCTTTTCGTTGCGTTCCATATCCAATAACGACAACTTCATCTAATGCTTCTGCTTCTTCCTGCATAATGATTTCTAATGTGTCTTTTGAATTGACAACAACTTCCTGAGTTTTGAAACCCAAATAAGAAAAAACCAAAGTTTGGCCCTTATCTACATTAATTACAAAATACCCGTCAAAGTCTGTTGATGTACCTTTAGTAGTGTTCTTGATAACAATGCCGACACCTGGTAAAGGGCCACCAAGATTGTCTTTAACACTACCTTGTAATTGATAAGTTTGTGCCATTAATTGCCAACTGAACAAACCAATAAACAATATTAATAGTGATCTCATATAAAATAATTTTGAAATTCAGTACAATATTATTGATTCTCATAAATAATTCATATTTTTTTACCTATACAATTATTCTACGAAATTCGAACACTTTTCTTTAATATGCTATATATCCAGTTTTTATATTACAATGTATATACTTCAAAAAACACATAAAATATATTAATTTAAGGTGAACATCACATTAAGCTGTATAGGAAATGTTAAGTTTATTTTAAAAGTATTTATACTCTTTAAATATCTAAAATATACTCCACAAGACCTTTTTCGTGAGATAAGCCTAATTTTTTACGCAAGCGATAACGTTTGATTTCTACACTTTTAATAGAAATGTTTAACAATGGGGCAATTTCTTTTGATGTCAAATTTTGTCTTAAATAAGCACAAAAACGAAAATCATTAGGGGTTAGGCCCGGATGTGTTCTTTTGAGCTTTTTAAAGAAATCTTTATCAGCTTCATCAAAAGCTTTTTCCATAAATTCCCAGTCTTTCTTTGTACTTATATTTTCATCAATAATTTTAACAACTTTACTAGACTTTTTGAGTTTTAAATTGTCAACCAGTTCTTTTTTAATACTATTGAGTATTTCATTTTTTTTAACAATACTCATGGATGAAATCATCAACTCACGATTCTTTCTATTTATTTCATTTTTAAGTTGTGTATTTTGTAGTTTACCTAATTTCTTTTCATTTTCTAATTCTGTCAATTTTAAATGCTGCTGCTGTTCTGCTAACAATTGCTCTCTTTGTTTTTTAAAATGCTTATTATTGAAATAATAAATTATGTAAACTAAACCTAAAAAAGTAAGAAAATAAACTATAAACATAAGTGTTGTTTCATACCAATGTTTTTGTACTGTAAACTCAAAATGTTCCTCATTTTCGGTGATAATATTTCCAACCTTTGCTCTCACTATAAAATCGTGATCTCCGTCAGGTAATTTGTGTAAAGTTATATCTGGTTGTTTGCTCCATTGCGACCATTCATTTTCATCACTTCTAAGTTTGTATTGATATTCTATATCAGATAAGTAATTATAATTTGAGACACTAAATTCGAATAAAAGGCTATTGATGTTAGGACGTAAAGTAGTTGTTTTATTTAGTGGCAACTTAACTTTGTTACGCGGATAATCCGCATAAACAGCATCCAACTTTATTTCATTAGCTGTATTTGTACTTCCTTGTGTATCAAGGACTAAGAAGCCTGTCGTAGTTCCTAAAAGAAAAGTATCGTCTTTGAGGTGCGTAATACTTCCAAATCCGGACATGACAAAACTCGAACTCATTTCTTGTGTAATAGGAATTTTAACAGTCTGATATACATCTTTAAATTGACTGTATGTTAAATAGATTATATTATTTTTAGTAAGCCCCCAAAGCCTTTCTGTAATATTATCTACTAATAAATTCTTTAATATACTATCATTCTCAGTAAAAATTAGTTTATTTAATAATGAGTCTTTTTCAAAGGTATTTTTATCCTTATCAAAACTATATATTGCTTGACGTGAATTAAATAATATCTCATTATTATACTTTAATAAGCTGGAACCAAAACTTTTGGATGCTTTGTTCTCTATGTTTGTAACTTTTGTATAATCTTTATTAATATCTAATTGATAGATTCCTTTATACTCGTGATTTACTATTATTTGATTAGGTGTGGTAAATTCAAAAAACCGGCTGGACAACTCAAAATTATCTAACTTGTTTCTCAACTTCCACTGTCTATTTACATTTTCCAGCACTGCTAGGCCGGTATAATTACCTTGTAATAGTAAATCTGAATTGGGTATTTTTTTAATATCCCAGGTTCCTTGAATACTTGCTATTAAAATAGCCTTTTCTTTCTTAATGATAAAGGTTCCTAAATTATGACCACAAAATAACTGCTCATCAATAACTTTTAAAGTCCAAACTTGTCCACGTGTGTTATCTATCAGTTTAAATTCATCATTAGAATCTATCTTTCTATAAAATAGACCTTGATTACTTCCGATATATAAAAAATTATCATAAACAACTGAGGTATACACACTACCCAGTTTACCAGTAATATCTTTATAAAACTTGAAAGGTGATTTTATATTGATCAAGCTAATTCCATTATCTGTCCCAAGCCAAATATTCTGATTTACATCTTCAAAAATTGTCAAAATAGTATTATTTACTAATCCATCTGCTTGAGTTATATGATAAAGTATAGATCCATCACTTTCCAGTAAATAAACACCATTTGAAATAGTTCCAATTAAGATTCGTCCATCACTTAATTTAACACTACTAAATACTGTTACATCCAAATTCAGCGCCAGAGAAGTTGCTTGATTATTCTCGCCTATATTAGTGGTTAAAAAGTAAATAATACCTTTCTCAGTAATTATATTGAAAACTTCATTATCTTTATAAATATTGATAATGAATTCATTATTAAACAATTGAGAACTAAATATTAATTTGGGGACACCTTTATCAATCGTATAAAGACCTTCTTTTTGTATTTGAAAATAAACTTCTGAATCTAGCACAAATATTTTAGCTCTATCTGTAGGCGCTTCTAAAAAGTGACATGAGTGATCTTGGCTATCATAAATATAGATCCGATTTAACGATTGGAACAACACCCACTGATCTATAGTTACAATATTCCAAAATTGTTCATCTTCAAGAATAGGTATTCGTAAAGTATCAACTAGAGAGGTATAGATCATATCACCAAAATCTCCTTTCTCCCAATAACCAAAATCCATATAACTTCCGGAATAAACTACATTACTTACTGCCTTTACAGATCTTAAAATGGAACCATTGGGTGACTCATATAATGTCCACTTAGCCCCATTAAAAGTCAATAATCCACTATTATTAGCAATAAAAATGGTTTTATCTTTTGACTGTGAAATATTCCAATTTTGGTTTCCTGCCTTGTAAATACTCGCCGAAAAATTTGTAATAGGTGGAAATTGCGCATATACCAACAGTTGCATCCAAAAAATAAGAAAAGTGCAGCGTATTTTTATGGAATGTCTCAAGGTGCTATATAAATTTGGGACTGAACTATGATCATTTACTTATTATCCTGCAAGGCAAAAACCCTTTGTAGTAAAGAAGAGGTTCTACTCTTTATGTCTGTTCTAATTTTTTGTTCTTCTACTGCTACCATTTTATAAACACCTTTTAGGGCTTCTTGAGTGGTATAATCTGTCAAATCGGGGTTAACTTTATTGACGAAAGGTATTTTATTATAGGTAGAGATCACATCATTCCACACTTTGTCGGCTCCAACCTTTTTAAAGGAGTTATTGATGATTGGCTTAAACTTGGATTCCAAAGATGTGGAAGTTGTCCTCATTAAATATTGTGTAGCTGCATCTTGTTTTCCCATCAAAATATCCCGGGCATCTTGAAAAGTCATACTCAAAATAGCTTCTTTAAATATCGGAATGGCCTCACCAACTGCATCCTCTGCAGCTCTGTTCAATACTCTCAAACCTTCATCTGCTAAGCTTGATAAACCTATATCACGTAGTGCCCGATCAACTTTTTGCAACTCTTGTGGTAATAAAATCTTGACCATTTCATTTTTATAAAAACCATCTACTTTGCCTAAATCCACTACTTGATTGGTAATACCATTATCTAAGGCTGCTCTCAAACCCTGTGCTATCTCAATATCGGTTACCCCAATACCCGAAGACTCTATAACTTGTTGTAATTCTGTACATGAGGTTAGCTGAAAAACCAATACGAAAAGAAATAATTTTTTGATCATGATGTTTATTTTTTTCAAAGTTAGAAAAATATACTTAAAAGTTAAGGCGTTATGAGTAAATAGGTTTATATTAACTTTGCACCATACAAAATCATAATATTTTGAATAAAATCCAAATGGTTGACCTACAAGGTCAATTAAAAAAAATAGAACCTCAAATCAGATCAAAATTTGATGAGATTTTTGATAATACTCAATTTATCAAAGGAGATATCGTAAAAGAATTTGAAAAGGATTTGGCTGCATACCTAGATGTGAAACACGTGATATCCTGCGGCAACGGTACAGACGCCTTACAAATAGCTTTAATGAGCCTAAATTTACAACCAGGCGACGAAGTGATCACGGTAGATTTCACTTTTGCAGCCACCGTGGAAGTAGTGGGGCTTTTGGGACTAACCCCTGTTTTGATCGATGTTGACCCGAACACTTTCAACATGGATGTAAATGAACTTGAAAAAGCCATAACACCCAAAACCAAAGCCATCATTCCGGTGCACCTCTTCGGACAATGTGCTGATATGGAAAAAATATTGGGTATTGCTAAAAAACACCAAATTCCGGTTATAGAGGATAATGCACAAGCCATTGGAGCTACCTATACATTTTCTGATGGGAAAAAACAAAAAGCAGGCACGATGGGACGCATAGGAACCACCTCTTTTTTTCCATCGAAAAATCTAGGAGCTTTTGGTGATGGGGGTGCCTTATTTACCAATGATGATGAATTGGCCGAGAAAATCAGAAGTATCACCAACCATGGTATGTCAGTTAGGTACCATTATGACCGCTTAGGTGTTAACTCAAGGTTAGATAGCCTGCAAGCTGCGGTACTCAGTGTTAAATTACCTCTTTTAGATGAATATATTGCAGCGAGACAGCAAGCTGCCCTATGGTACAACGAAGCTTTTAAAGATTGTCAAAATATCCAAACACCATTTGTGGCTGGTTATACCGACCACGTTTTTCATCAATATACAATTGTATTGAAAGGCATAGACAGAGATGCTTTACATCAACATTTATTGAGCAAAAATATCCCAAATGCTATTTACTATCCCGTTCCTTTACATTCACAGAAGGCTTATGAAAACTTTCATTTTATTCCGGAAAATTTGACAACCAGCATAACATTGTCAAAAAGCGTCTTATCTTTACCCATGCATACTGAATTGACTAAAGAGCAAGTAGAATTTATAAGTGCAGAAGTCTTAGATTTTATCAAATCTCATTCATGAAGTTTCATTGAGGGGTTTAAAAAAAATAAGTTTCTAAAAAGAAAAATTAATAATTATCAAATAAGTAGTACAAATATTATAGTATGAAGATATTAGTTACCGGCGGATTAGGTTTTATAGGATCTCACACAGTTGTAGAATTACAAGAGTCAGGTTATGAGGTAGTTATCATAGATGATCTATCTAACTCTAAAATAGAAGTGTTAGATCAAATCAC
>JANTFO010000016.1 GCA_024763365.1 Flavobacteriaceae bacterium | reverse complement strand
AAATTATGGACAATTCCATCATTACCCTTTCTGAAGATGACCTGTCAGACGATGAAGCAGGTGGAGCCGACAATGTAGCCGGCATCTTACAATCTTCCAAAGACACTTACCAAAGAGCTGTTTCTTTTAATTGGGGACAGGTTTGGTTTAAAGAACGTGGCTATGACTCAGGCTACGGACAAGTACAGTTTAATGGAATGCCCATGAACAAAATCTCTAACAATCGCCCACAGTGGAGTGATTGGGGAGGTTTAAATGACGTGTTACGAAATCAGGAATTTACCAGTGGCCTTGCACCCTCAGAAAGTAGTTTCGGCAATATACTGGGTAGTACCAACTTTATTACCAGAGCTTCTAAATATCGGGAAGGAGGTAAAATATCTTATGCCTTAACTAGTTCAAACTACAATGGTAGAGTAATGGCATCGTACAATACCGGCCTCATGGAAAACGGCTGGGCCTTGACAGTATTAGGTTCACGCCGCTATGCTCAAGAAGCCTATATGGAAGGCACTTCATACAACGCCTGGGGTGGATTCCTTGCTGTTGAAAAAATGTTGGGAGAAAACCACAGCTTAAATCTAACCGCTTTTTATACCCCTAATCGCAGAGGTAAAAATTCACCCAACACTCAGGAAGTTTGGGATCTTGGTGGTACAAAATACAACGCTTATTGGGGTTGGCAAGGTGATAAAAAAAGAAATTCCCGTATGAAAGAAATCAAAGAGCCTACCCTAATGTTAGGTCACTACTTTGATAATGGCAACTTCAGCTTGAATACAAATTTTTTATACCAAATGGGGACTATAGGTAATAGCCGCTTAGGCTATTTGGCTAAAAATCCCGACCCAACTTACTATCAAAACTTGCCAAGTTATGATCTTAGATATGAAGGTTCTGAAGATTGGGAGGACGCCTACACCCATGCTAATAACTTTTTAACAGATGCCCCCGAAAGTCAAGTCATGTGGGATGCACTTATTGATGCCAACCGCACTGTTGGTCCAGATGCACAATATTATCTATACGAAGATGTAAACGATGATGTGACCATGGCGGTAAATTCAATGTTTGATACTAATATCAATGATAATATTAAAGTAAATGCTTCTGTCTTATACAAAAAAGTACAATCAGAGAATTATGCACACATGTTAGATCTTCTCGGCGCAGAATATTTTACAGATGTTGATAGATATGCTAATGAAGCAAACGGTGAAAATCAAAATGACCTAAACAACCCAAATCGTCAGGTAGTTGTAGGAGATAAGTTTAACTATGACTATATGATTGATGCCAGTGTTATTGATGCTTTTGCACAAGCACAATTTTCTTACGAAAAAGTAGATTTTTACCTATCAGGAAATTTTGGACAAACCTCTTATCAACGTGACGGATTATATAAAAATGGAAATTATGCAGACAATTCATACGGAAAAGGAGAAAAACTTGATTTTCCTACTTATGGCACCAAAGCTGGTTTAACATTTAAAGTCACAGGAAGACACCTGCTAAATGTAAATGCCGGTTATATGTCCAAAGCACCAAGCTTGAGAAACACCTACTCAAATTCTAGAGTAAACCACGATGTTGTTCCGGGAATCGTTAGCGAAAAAATTATGTCGGCAGATGCCAGTTATTTTTATCGTTCACCAAAATTAACAGCTCGTCTGAGTGGATTTTATACCACATTTTCTGATTTAAACGAAGTGTCTTTCTTTTATGCGCAAGGCGTAAACATTGCAGGTTTTGACCTACCCGATGAAGTAACCGGAGATGCCTTCTTTATGAATACGGCATTAACAGGGATGCGTAAAAAGAATATAGGTGCTGAGCTTGGAGTAGATGCAAAAATAAACTCTACACTTAGTTTACAAGGTGCCGCAACCATAGGGCAATATACCTATGATAACAATCCGGATTTATATATTGGCTCAGACCAATTTTCATCTACTTTATTAGGTACGGCTTATATTAAAAATTACAAACAATCCGGAACACCTCAACGAGGTTATTCCTTAGGCTTTAACTACCGTGATCCAAACTATTGGTGGGTAAGCGCGAATGCTAACTTGTTATCAAATAACTATATTAGCATTTCTCCTATACTGAGAACTGATAATTTTTATACCGATTCGTTTGGAAATCCTGTACCATTTAACGACTTAAGTCAAGAAGAAGTTGATGGAATTTTAGCCCAGGAAAAACTTGATGACTTGTTTTTAGTCAATCTTGTAGGTGGTAAATCATGGAAGATTGATGACTATTATGTTGGATTTTTTGCCAGTATCAACAACTTATTGGGTGAAGAATATAAAACGGGTGGATTTGAACAATCTCGAAAAGCTAATTTTGAAGAATTAGCAGAAGACCAAGCACGTACAACACCCACTTTTGGTAGCAAATACTGGTATGGAAGAGGCACTTCCTACTACCTTAACTTTTATGTAAGATTCTAAATTAACAACAAAATATACTAAAAATGAAAAAATTAATTTATCTATTTATTGCAATCACAAGTGTTGCTTTCATGTTCAACGCTTGTGTCGATGATAATAATTATGACACCCCCCAAATAAGCTGTGAAGAACCTGTACTTACCGGAACAGAAGTTCAACTTTCTAATATCATTACACTTTGGCAGAATGGAACTGGAGTTACTATTTTTGATCAAGACTATCCGGATTATATAACTGTTTACGTAACTTCAAGTGACAAGACCGGAAATTTTTATAAAGAACTTTTTGTTCAAGATAAACCTGAGAACCCAACCGCAGCTGTTAAACTTTCTATAGACGTAAGAAGTCTATATACAAAATTTGAACCCGGCAGAAAAATTCATGTGTATCTTAAAGGCTTGGCTATAGGTAAAAACCAATCGGGAGAATTGATGATCGCTGAAATAAATGGCACATCTATGTCTGATTATATAAGAGAAAATGTAGCTCAAAACAATATTATTCGCAGTTGTGAAACTGTTGATATAATGCCACTCATGTTAGATTCTCCGCTTGATGCAACCGATGCATATCTCGGCATGTACATAGGTTTTGATAATATGCAATTTGAAGCTAATTCTTTAAATGAAAATTTTGTAGACCCAAATGACTCTTATGATACACACCATTTAATGAAAAGTTGCGTCAACAACACAACTATCAATCTCGAAACCAGTTCATATGCTAGTTTTAGAAACAATCTATTACCTCAAAATGCTGGAAGTGTTTATGGTATATTAACTAGAGATTATGGAAATGATTTTAATGTGCTTAGAGTTAATGATGATGATGATTTTTCATTTGATGGGCCTAGATGTGATCCTGAAATAATAGATTGTGGTCTTGCTAATGCCCATGGTAATACAGTTTTAATTGATGAGAATTTCGACTCATATCTAAACGGAAACACCATAGATCAAAATGGGTGGACAACCTATATGCAAGAGGGTGATGAACCATGGGAGGCATACCTAGATTCTTATTCAAACAGCATGGCTGCCAGACTCAATCCTTATCAAAACGGTAGTGAAAGTGTCATCACTTGGTTAATAAGTCCCGTTATTAATATGGATGCACAAGAAGGTGAAGTTATGAGCTTTGAAACCTCAAATAGTTTTTCTGATGATAGCACCTTAGAAATTTTTATATCAAATGATTGGGATGGTAACGAAGCTAACATTGTATCTGCCACATGGGCTAGCATTCCACTTGCCACTATTGTAGATGATGGAGAATATTATCAAAATTGGGTAAGCTCAGGTTTAGTTAGTCTATCTTGTGCAGAAGGAAATTGTTACATCGCTTTCAAATATACTGGAGATGGTGGCGACTCTTCCAGTACCTTCAACGGAACATACGAATTAGACAACTTTCTAATAACAAGTAATTAATTCTAAATTAATTATTTAAAACCCAAACCGCTAAGCCTAAAAACCTTAGCGGTTTTTTTGTACCTTTATCCTTTACTTTTCTAAAAAACATTCAGATGAAAAAAATCCTTATCCTGCTGGTACTAACAAGCCTTTTCGTAGCTTGTAAACAAGGTAAAAATTCAAAAAACGACAATCTTTTTAAATACAAAGAATACATTTTTCAAACCACCTCGGGCTTGGTTTCTATCGCAGATCCCATCGAAATTCATTTGGCCAAAGACATCACCAAGTATGAAGTAGATACAGAAATTGAAAAGGGTGATATCAACATAAACCCGAAAGTAAAAGGACAATTTGTCGTTAAAGACAAACGCCAGATCATCTTGATTCCTGAAGAATATTTAAAACCCGACTCGGAATATACTATTACTGTACAGCTCCACAAACTGATGGATGATGTCAACCCTGGCTTTAAAAAATACCAATTCCAGTTTAAAACTATAAAACCCAACTTCAGCCTGAATATTGACAATCTCCAATCTTACTCCAAAGACTGGCAATATCTTACCGGGCAAATCACTACATCAGATGTTACGGAATTTGAAAAGATTAAAAATCTGGTGCAAGCCAACCAAAATAAAAAAACACTTTCCGTCAAATGGCAGGAGATCAATCCTACCCGAATAGCTTTTACCATTGACAGCATTCAACGATATGAAGAGGATACACAGATCAATATTTCCTGGAATGGTAAAGAAATCGATGTTCCAAAAAATAAGGGAACCGAAGAATTCCTGATACCCGGTAAAAATAACTTTAGTGTACTTAAGGTAAAAGTCATACAAAATCCCGAACAACATTTGGAGATTAATTTCTCCGACCCAATTAAACAACGTCAGAATTTTTCGGGATTGGTACAATTAGAAGGTGCTGGAAAATTACGTTATACGGTAAATGGAAATTTATTAAAGGTGTATCCACAAAATAGGTTAACCGGCCATATCAAAACCGAGATCTTTACAGGAATTAAAAGTGCCGATGGCTATCAACTTAAAGATAAATATGAAGAAAATGTCGCTTTTGAACAACTCAAACCTGCCGTAAGATTGATCAATAAAGGAAGTATTTTACCAAACTCTGATGAACTTCATTTTAATTTTGAAGCAGTCAACCTGAAATCAGTCACATTACGAGTCATTAAAATTTATGAAGACAATATCTTGCAATTTTTACAATCCAATAAGCTTAATTCAAACAACGCCTACAGCATCCGTCAAGTAGGTAGACGTGTGGCTAAGAAAAAAATTAACCTGCTGGATGAAGGCAATATGAATACCGGAAACTGGAAAGCTTACGCTATTGACCTTTCTAAGATCATCCAGATTGACCCCGGGGCTATCTACAGGTTGGAGTTAAGTTATGATATCAATGACGCTGCTTACGATTGTGAAACCTCTAAACAACTCAATGAAAATAACTATGAAGATGAGGAATATTATTATGATGAATACGATGACTATAGTAATTATAATAACGAAATAGCTGAGGATGATGAGGAACGAGAAGAACAATATTGGGACAATGTAATATATGATTATAAGCGCTATAATTACAATTGGCGTGAACGCAATAATCCATGCCATCCTGCTTATTACAATGAAGATAGAATGTTAGCTGTGAATATTTTAGCTTCAAATCTGGGTGTAATAGCCAAAAGAGGCGATAACCTTTCTTACAATTTTACTGTCACCGATATTACTTCTACACAACCTATTGCAGGTGCTAACATTAAACTGTATAACTATCAACAACAAGAAATAGCACAACTCAAAACCAACAATGAGGGTATGGCTATGTACAAAGCCAACGATAGAACTTATTTTGCTATCGTTTCTCGTGGTAAAGAGAAAACATATATCACCTTAGACGACGGACATGCCTTATCCTTAAGTAAATTTGATGTAGCAGGAAGCGAAGCACCTAAAGGTTTAAAAGGTCATATTTATGGTGAACGTGGGGTTTGGCGCCCCGGTGATACACTACATCTCACTTTTGTGCTTAATGATAAAGACAACCCCATACCGGAAGGTCATCCCATAAAATTTGAAATCATCGATGCCCGAGGACAATTAGTTGACAAGCAATTAACATCTTTTAGTAAGAATCGTTTTTATTATTTTAAGGTTGCAACAAATCCGGAAGCACCCACTGGTAACTGGCGAGCTAAAGTAAGTGTTGGTGGGGCTACTTTTGATAAGACCTTGCGTATAGCTACCGTTAAACCTAACCGTTTAAAAATTGATTTGGATTTAGGAAAACAAGAAACCCTTTCAACAGCTAAACCTATTAATGTCAAACTTAACATTCAATGGCTTCATGGTGCTCCTGCTAAAAATGTAAAAGCCGATGTACAGATGAAACTCACCAATGCTACCAGTTATTTTGATAAATATCCAAATTACTTGTTTAGCAATCCACTTAATAAATACAATGACGAAGAGATCAATATATACGAAGGAAATGTAAATGAAAATGGGACTCGAAGTTTTACAGCCAATTTCAAAAACATCAATACCGCTGCCGGTATGATGCAAGCGCATTTCTTTACCCGTGCTTATGAACCCGGAGGTGATTTTTCTATGGATGTCACGAGTAAAAAAGTTTCCCCTTATCGCTATTATGTAGGTATCCGGACTCCTGAACCAGACCTTTACGCCTCCTATACAACAGATAAAAATTATACGTTTGATGTTATCAGCTTATCAGAAGAAGGGAAACCTGTAACACGAAAAAATCTAAAACTTAAGGTTTATAAGATTAACTGGCGTTGGTGGTATTCCTCTTCCTATGAAGACCTTGCCAGTTACGTGAGTAGCTCTTACCACGAAGAAATTCATGATCAAGATATCAGGACTAATGCACAAGGTGTTGGCAATTTTACCCTCAATATCCCCGACAAAAAAGGAGGTCGCTACTTGGTTTTATTAGAAGATACACAAAGTGGACACCAAACAGGTTTCACCACTTATTTCTACAAAGATTGGTGGCGAAACCCACAAGCTAAAGATGACCAATCAGCCAATATGCTGCTATTTGCCACTGATAAAGACAAATATCAAGTGGGAGAAACTGCTCATATCACTTTTCCCTCTAGCGCCAATGGTAGAGCACTGGTCAGTATTGAAAATGCCAGCCAGGTAGTAGAACAACGTTGGGTTAAAACGGAAAAAGGAGAAACAAAAGTAGAATTGCCTTTAACCAAAGCTATGGCTCCTAATGTATTTATCAATGTATCACTATTACAACCGCATGCCAGCACAGCCAATGACCTACCCTTACGTATGTATGGCATCATCCCGATTATGGTAGAAGATCCATCCACAAAACTGGTACCGCAAATCGAAATGCCTGATGTTTTAGAACCAGAAACGGAATTCACTGTTAAAGTATCTGAAAAAGCAGATAAAGCTATGACTTATACGTTAGCGGTTGTGGATGAAGGTTTATTAGATCTCACCCGTTTTAAAACGCCCGATCTATGGGAAGAATTCAACAAAAAACAAGCACTTGGTGTCAAAACCTGGGATATTTTTGATGAAGTTATTGGGGCTTATGCCGGATCGGTTGATAAAGTTTTTGCCATCGGTGGTGATGAAGAAGCCCTTAGTAAAAATGGGAAAAAAGCCCAACGATTTAAACCCGTGGCAACTTATTTAGGTCCTTTTAGATTGGAAAAAGGAAAAACAAACAAACACCAAATTTACATGCCCAACTATGTGGGAGCTGTCAGGACCATGTTGATCGCCGGTGATAATAGAAAAAATGCTTATGGTAGTGCTGAAAAATCTACTCCTGTACGTAAACCCTTGATGATACTGGCGAGTGCGCCACGAAAATTGAGCCCGGGTGAAAAAATGAGTTTGCCGGTTACGGTTTTTGCCATGGAAAAACACGTCAAAAATGTACAAGTACAAGTCAAAACTTCTGAAGGGATCAAAGTACAGGGTAATGCTAAACAAAATCTATCTTTCGCCAATCCTGATGAAAAAATGTTGGTGTTTGACTTAGATGTAAAAGATGCCAAAGGCATTGAACAGATTGAAATTTTAGCTTCAGGAAATGGAGAAAAAGCTTCTTACAAAGTTGAAATAGATGTACTCAACCCGAATCCGGTAACTCAAAAGACTATTGAAACCGAACTCAGCGCAAAGAGTATACAAGAGATTCCTTTTGATACCTTTGGAGAAGCAGGTACTAATATGGCCAAAATAGAAGTTTCTACCCTACCCCCTATGGATTTTGATCGTAGGATGGAATACTTAATTCGCTATCCACATGGCTGTTTAGAACAAACTACCTCGGCCGTATTTCCTCAATTATTTATGCCGGATATTTTTGATTTAACGGCGCAGCACAAACAGGAAATTGATGAAAATATCAAAGAAGGCATTAAAAAAATTGGACGCTATCAAATGACCAATGGTGGTTTGAGTTACTGGGTAGGACAATCCTCCGCATCAGACTGGGCAACCAGTTATGCCGGACATTTTATGCTCGAAGCAGAGAAAAAAGGATATGCTTTGCCCCTAACTTATAAAACCAACTGGTTGCGCTACCAAAAAGAAGCAGCGAGAAGCTGGAGGCCTAGTTATCGATCTTTTAACACCCATCTGGCTCAAGCTTACAGGTTATATACTTTGGCCTTGGCCGGTGAACCCGAATTGGCTGCTATGAACAGGCTACGGGAAAATAAGGAAATATCCAACGATGCCAAATGGCGTTTGGCAGCCGCTTATGCTTTAGCTGGTCAAAAAGAAGCTGCCCAAAAAATAGCCAATACAGCCAATATCAATTTTGTACCTCAAAAATATGACTACTATACCTATGGTAATGTGGATAGAAATCGTGCCATGGCGATGGAAAGCATGTTACTTGTTGATGATAAAACTTATGTAGATTTGGCAAAAGATATTGCCAAAGCACTTTCATCACAACGTTGGTTGAGCACGCAAACAACAGCTATGTCCTTACTGTCTATGTCTAAAATGTTAGAAAAAGGCGGTGGCAAGAAATTAAATGTGACATTTAACATTCAAGGAACATCAGATAAAATTAAAACCAATAAATCACTGGCAAGCCGAACGCTAGACAGTAAGGATGGGCACAACAACTTGCAGATTGAAAACAAAACCGATCATTTGGTCTATGTGCGTATTTTCAATTCAGGGAAATTACCGGTTGGTAAAGAAGTGAGTGTGGAAAATAATCTGGATGTAAATATCAAATTTGAGGACGAAAATGAAAATACAATGGCTATTTCAAGTTTACATCAAGGCACTGATTTTACTGCAGTCATTTCTGTAAAGAACAAAACCGTTAATTATGTAGACAATATCGCCTTGACACAGTTATTTCCAGGAGGCTGGGAAATTGTCAATACCTCCTTTACAGCATACGGAGGGGTTACCGATGAAGCCGATTATACCGATATACGCGACGACCGGGTTAATTTTTACTTTGACCTTGGAGCCTATAAAACCAAAACCTTTAAAGTAAGGCTCAATGCAGCCTATCTCGGCAAATATTATCTCTTTGGTTCACAGGCCGAAGCCATGTACGATAGGGATTACTTGACTAGAACACAGGGTAAATGGGTAGAAGTAATCAAATAGATGAATTTAAAAAATGAAAATAAACCCCAAAGGTTTTAAAAACTTTTGGGGTTAAACTTTAATGCGCCTCCAACCAATTTTCTCCTACGCCCACATCAACGAGTAAAGGAATAGAAAGTTTATAAGCGCTTTCCATGGTGTTTTTTATAATTGGTTTTAGTGTTTCCAGTTCCTCTTTATGTACATCAAAAACCAATTCGTCATGGACTTGTAAGAGCATTTTTGAACGATAATTGCCTTCATCCAATAGTCTTTGAATATGAATCATCGCGATCTTGATAATGTCCGCCGCACTTCCCTGAATTGGTGCATTGATGGCATTACGTTCATCCGCACCACGAACAATGGCATTGCGCGAATTGATATTATTTAAATAACGTCTCCTACCGAGAATAGTCTCTACATAACCTTGTTCCCTGGCCAATTGTATTTGTTCTGCAATGTATTCTCTCAATCTGGGATAGGTTTCATAATAAGCTGTGATCAGAGCTGCCGATTCTTTCCGGCTCAAGTCGGTTTGTTGACTTAAACCAAAAGCCGAAACGCCATAAATAATACCAAAATTCACCGTCTTAGCATGGCTACGTTGGGTACGTGTTACTTCATCAATTGGCACATGAAATACTTTAGCAGCTGTTGCTTTATGAATATCCTCTCCATCTAAGAAAGATTGCTTCATTACAGGGTCTCCACTTAATTCTGCAATCAACCTTAATTCTATTTGAGAATAATCGGCTGCGACGAGTTGATAATGCTCGTCACGGGCAACAAAGGCTTTACGCACTTGCCTGCCCCGTTCTGTCCGGATAGGTATATTTTGTAAATTGGGATTATTCGAACTCAAACGTCCTGTAGCTGCAACCGTTTGTAAAAAAGTGGTATGTACCCGCTGGGTTTTTTCATTTACTTCTTTTGGAAGTGCTTCTATATAGGTATTTTTTAATTTGACCAAGCCGCGCCAATCCAATATTTCGGCAACAATTGGATGTTCTTTGGCCAGTTTGGATAAAATTTCTTCTCCTGTGGCATACTGCCCTGTTTTGGTTTTCTTGGGTTTATTGACCAATCTTAAATCATCAAATAAGACTTCCCCCAATTGTTTGGGCGAAGCCAAATTGAATTCTTGTCCTGCTTTTTGATAGATGGCTTTTTCCAAACTCAATATATCGCTGTTCAAGTCATCAGTAAGGCTATCTAAGAAGCTAACATCTAATCGGATACCTTCCAATTCCATAGCTATCAATACTTTGAGCAAAGGCATTTCAATTTCCTTAAATAGTTTTGACAATCCTTTTTCTTGTAATGATCTCTCAAAAATTTGAAAGAGTTGCCAGGTTACATCGGCATCTTCTCCTGCGTATTCAGTTTGTTTTTCTAGACCCACACTTCGCATGGATTTCTGGTTTTTACCCTTCTTTCCTATTAGCGCTTCGATAGGAATAGGATGATACTGTAAATAGGTTTCGGCCAGTACATCCAAATTATGCCGCATATCGGGCTGTAAGAGATAGTGGGCCACCATGGTATCAAAATAAGCACCTGATACTTTCATCCCGTATTGAAGTAAAACTTTTATATCAAATTTGAGGTTTTGTCCTACTTTCAAAATAGCCTCCGATTCAAAAAACGGACGTAATTCTTCCAGAATTTGTAAAGACTCTTTCCTATTCTCAGGGAAAGGAATATAGTAAGCCTTCCCTTTTTCATAACTAAAAGCAATACCTACCAACTCAGCTGTAAAAGTATTCAAACCTGTGGTTTCTGTATCGAAACAAACAGCAGGTTGTTGTAACATATTTTCTAATAAAAGTTTTCTACCTAAAGCTGTATCTACAAATTGGTAAAAATGATCGGCACTATCAATGTTTTGAAAACCTCCTTCCAATGGGGTTTCATCTGCCATAGGGGTAGCAAAAAGATCCAATTGTGTTACGTCTTGTTGCTGTGGTTTCTTTGGTTTAGACTGAGTTGTTTCGGATTTTCTTTCACTCTTAGGGACTTCAGCTACTTCACCAAACATATTACTAAAAGTAGTCCACATACGACGAAATTCCAATTCCTGAAACAAATCTCTTACGCCATCCATATCGGGTTTGGTAAGTCTATAATCCTTTTCGTCAAATGTTACAGGACAATCCAACATAATGGTAGCGAGATTTTTGGAAAGCAGGCCTAATTCAGCATTGGCTTCCACTTTTTCTTTCATTTTACCTTTTAGATCATCTGTGTTAGCTAACAGATTTTCTAAACTTCCATATGTTTTGATAAATTTTTTGGCTGTTTTTTCGCCAACCCCTGGTAAACCTGGAATATTATCAACACTATCTCCCATCATCCCCAGAAAATCAATGACTTGTTCTGGCCGCTCTACTTCAAATTTATCTTGAACTTCGGGAATACCCCAAATTTCAATCCCATTGCCCATACGGGAAGGTTTGTACATAAAAATATGCTCACTTACTAACTGTGCAAAATCTTTATCGGGTGTGACCATATAAGTTTCATATCCTTCTTTTTCAGCCTGTTTGGCCAAAGTTCCTATCAAATCATCAGCTTCATAACCCGGTTTTTCTATGATAGGAATTTCCATAGCTTCCAAAATCTTGTGAATATAGGGTACGGCAAATTTGATGGCTTCGGGTGTTTCTTGCCTATTAGCTTTATATTCCGGAAAAACTTCATTTCTAGCTTTAGAGCCACCTTTGTCAAAAGCAACTGCGAGATGATCGGGTTTTTCACGTCGAATGACCTCCAACAAAGAGTTCATAAAACCCATAATCGCTGAAGTATCCATCCCTTTGGAGTTGATACGCGGATTTTTTATAAAAGCATAATAACCACGAAAGATCAATGCATAAGCATCTACCAGGAAAAGGCGTTTTTTAGACATAGAATATAATTGTTTTCTCCAAAAATACAAACTTTAATTTCGTTAGAATTAAAAAAAAAGATCAATCTAACAAATTAATTAAATGAGGAAATAAAAAAATTAATACTTTTGTTATATTAAACTGGTTAACAAGATGAAAAAAATTATTGCATTTACTTTCATATTCAGTTTCATAACTTTTTATGCGCAAATTGCTAATGAAGGTATTTTTAGAATAGAGTCAGGAACTCCTGTTTCTTTTGGAACCGAGTTCTTAAATAAGGGGACTTCCACATTAACTAATGATGGTGATTTATATGTAGAAGGCGATTTTACCAATCACGGAACGGTAGATTACACAGGTACCACAGGGACAACTTATTTTCATTCATCAGGTACGAATACACAAGTACTTTCAGGGAGTAGCAATACTGCCGGTTTTTATAATTTATCCGTTAATAATTCTGCTACGGATGGCCAAAGTTTATCCGTCATTGATAATAATGATGATGGCAATGGGACAGATGATGGTTTTAACTTGCAGGTCGAAAACTCATTACACATAGAAAGCGGACAAAAGATCAGGTTGATGGGCGAATCACAATTAGTTCAAACCCACACAGGCGCCAACGCTAATTCCGGAACCGGGCATCTCTTGAAAGATCAGGAAGGTGCTTTGAATACCTATCGTTACAATTATTGGGCATCACCTGTTAATCAAAGTGGCACCTATAAAGTAACCCAGGTTTTGAAAGATGGTTCTACACCAAACCAATGGTCACCGGCACAAGTAGGATTTACTCCCGGATTAAACGGTACGACTAGTCCCTTCCAATTGAGTACTCGTTGGTTTTGGAAATATCTTAATGGGAGTATTGACCCATACAATGATACAGGATGGTTACCCTTATTTAATTTAGGGACAACTAACGAAAGTGCAGATGCAGCTATGGATCCCGGAGAAGGTTTCTGTATGAAAGGTCCGGATGCTGCGGGGGGGCAATGGGATTTACAAAATTATACCTTTCAAGGTGTTCCTAACAACGGGACTATTACACTAAGTATAGATGCAGATAAAGAATATTTGGTGGGTAATCCTTACCCTAGTGCCATAGATGGAGATCAATTTTTATCCGATAATTCGGGGGTGTTAAATGGCGTCATTTATTATTACGAACATTGGAGTGATGATACCCATGTATATCCAGACTATGGTGCAGGTTATGCTACCTATAATGGGATAACTGGTGTCGCTGCCACATTGCATATGCATTTTACTTCAGGGGCTTGGGCTGCATCGAGTAGCTCAGGAATAGCCCCGGGCAGGTATATTCCTGTAGGACAGGGCTTTGTAGTACGATCCTCAGGTACTGCAGGTGGAACTATTACATTTAATAACGCGCAACGTGTTTTTAGGACTGAAGGTAATGATTCGGAATTTTTCAAAAATGAAAACAATACTGAATCCCACGTAACAGGAATTATCCGTTTAGGACATGAAACTTCTATCGGTCGCCATAGGTATTTAGCTTTAGGCTTTACAGATGGTATGGCAACAGATGGCTATGAAATGCAATATGATGCTGAAATGATAGATTTTGCCCCCGATGATATGTGTTTTAAAATAGCTGGTTCATCATTGCCATTTGTTATTCAGGGAGCAGGTCCATTTTATATAGATAATCAATATATCTTGAGAGTGAATGCCAACAATGAAAATGAACATACAATCATGCTGGATAAAACAGAAAATTTTGACGAACCTATTTATATCCTTGATTTTGAAACAGGCCTTACTCATGATATAAGAATGATGCCTTTCACTTTTAATATTCCCGATGCAGTCACATTTAAAGATTTTGGATTGGTTTTTCAACCTCAATCGTCTCTTGATTCTAACGAATCTGAAATCAATAATATGCTAACAGCTTTTTACAATAATGAAGAGATTATTATCCATAAAAAAGAGATTATAGATATTTCCGGCATTCAAGTTTATAACAGTTTAGGTCAGCTTGTTTTAATACCCGATACATTTGATGAAAAATCCACAGTTATTCACATTCCTTTTAGTAACTTTGCATTAAGTACTTACATCTTAAAGATACAAAGTACAGCCGGTACTCGTGTCCTTAAGTTTATTAATAATTAAGTCTACATGTCAAAATTTGGAGATATTGTCAATTCCGAAATTCCTGTCTTGATCAACTTTTACTCCGATTGGGATCAGGAATATGAGGATTATGCTTTGGGTATACTCAAAGAGGTGGCTATCAATTTGGGAGAAAAAGCTAAAATCATCAAAATTGATACAGATAAAAATGAGGAATTAGCTAAAGCTTTACGCATTAAAAACAATCCCACTTATATCATCTACCAAAATAGTGAAATGAAATGGCGTCAAAGCGGTGACCAAAGCGCAGCAACACTTCTGGCTATGGTCCAACAATTTATCTGATAGTGGCTAAAGTTTCAAATTTAAAATCTTTTTCAGATAAAAACACTAGTAACTCAGGTAAAATAATCTGCAGGTTTTCAAAGGCTTTCAGACTGTTGTGAAATACAATAATACTTCCGGGGTTTACATGTTTTTTGAGTTTTCGTATGCTTTTTTGAGTATCCAGTTGTACATCAAAATCACCACTTAATAAATCGTACATTACAATTTGATAGCCCATACTTTGTAATGTATCGGCTTGTTTCTTTTTGATTCGTCCATAGGGAGGCCTAAAGATACGAGCTTCTATATTTTCACTCGGCAAAAAGTTGTTTGAAGTTAATAAATTGGTAGCTCGTTCCACATCAGCTACATAAGTATTTAAATCATTTTTACCAGTTCTTAAATGTGAATAAGAATGGTTAGCTACCAAATGGCCGGCTGTTAAAATTTCTGTGAGTGTTTGCGGATATTTATCAATATCTTGTCCTACACAAAAAAAGGTGGCTTGGGCCATATATTTTTTTAATTGCCTCAATATCCAATTTGTGACCATCGGTTCCGGGCCATCGTCAAAAGTAAGGTATACGATTTTTTCTTTTTGAGGTATATGCCAAATATAATTGGGATATAAATTCTGAATAAACCGAGGTATGTAATGTAAATAGGGCTTCAAAAATTCAGATTAAAACTACTTCTTGCTAATCATCGATCAAATGTTGAAAAAGATCTAAATGTTCGATATACGTATTCTGTACTTTTTCGGCATATTCCTCGGTGTCAAATTGGGTAGTTGTACGTACAACTTCTCCGTACATTAATAGGTTACTTTCTAACTCGTTGTAATAACTTGGAAAAAAGCTATCGTCAAATTGGCTAAAGTATACCAACATTTCCTGAGTTAATCCTATAATCGTATTGGCCAGATTTCTGGCTTTTTCTGTTTTACCTAATTCATAATAGGCACCCACATAGTCCATCAACATACCTAAACTATTATATTTACCCGGAGGGAATTTTTCAATGGAAAGATCCAAAACTTCAATTGCTTTGAGTGTATCTCCTTTTACTTTAAAAGCTTCTGAAAGCCGGAATAAACTATTACGCATATTAACCGAATTCTTTCGTGTCTCCGGATCCAGATAGATGTCATCTTTTATTTGACTCCAATCCCATTTCATTACATTTTCATACATTTTATCAGGATTGACACGCCCCATTTCAAAGGGACTACCCTGATATTCTGTTTTGATAGGTACTAATTTATAAGCTAATCCTTCTAATTGCAGGTAATCTTTTAACCAAATGTATTCCGCATCATCATAGCTACCACCCGTAAAATAAATGGGGCGTTCCCAATCAAAATTGGCCAATATATCCAGCATTAAAATACGCTGTTTGGTGATACCATCTGTATCTATTTCAAAATCAATGTAAGGCAATATCAAATCAGCATCCTCGGATTCTACAATACCATTGGCTAACACCTTCTCTTTATCAACCGGTAAGCGTAACTTGTTGGTAGGATACGTTTTCTCACGATGATCCTCGTCGAACTCGTAATAGGTAAAGTCTTTTTTACTTTGTATCCACTGCATAAATAATTTGATGTCCATTACGGAGTCTTTCAGCATTCCTGCATCACCGAGATTATAAGCTACATCCAGTGTGCCATATTTATAATCATCATGGGTCAATTGTGAAGGGATAGGATCGGCTTCGTAAGTCTTACGTTTCATTTGGTCTATATACCAATCTGTTGCAAACAAACTGGTATTGATCGCTTTGATATCGGTCCTAAAACCTTCTACCTCCTGTAAATACCAAAGAGGGAAAGTATCATTATCACCAATGGTATATAAAATGGCATCTTCATCACAGGAATCCAGATAAGCCTGTGCGTTAAAATGAGCCGTATATTTTCCCGACCGGTCGTGGTCATCCCAATTTTGAAAGCCCATCAAAACAGGTACAGCCAATAAGGAAACTATACTGACCAATCCTGCGCTCAATTTTGGGCTAATATATTCTTTAAGAATTTGGAATAAGTTAGCCACTCCCAGACCAATCCAAATGGCAAACACATAAAAAGAACCCACTACAGCATAATCCCTTTCTCGCGGTTCAAAGGGTTTTGGATTGGTATAAAATATAATAGCCAAACCAGTAAAAGCAAAGAATAATAATAAAATATAGAAATTATTTGGATCTCTTTTTAATTGGAAAAATATACCAATAATACCTAAAATCAAAGGTAAAAAGAAGTAAGTATTGCGCCCCTTGTTCTGTTCCAAAAGGGTGGGTAGATCATCCTGAGGGCCCAAGATCAACTCATCGATAAAGTTAATTCCGCTTAACCAATTTCCATTATGTATATCCAAATGACCTTGCTCGTCATTTTGTCGTCCTACAAAATTCCACATAAAATACCGACCATACATATAGCCAAACTGGTAGCTAAACATAAATTTTAAATTCTCCAGAAAAGTCGGCCTCCTTGTACTGTTTTCAGGAATACCTGCAATAGCCTTATAATGTTGAATTGCTGTTGGCGAAGTAGCCACCATTCTGGGAATCAAACCTTTATGGGCATCGCTGTAATTTGGAAAATAATTTTTATAGGTCTTATCATTTACCACAACATATTTACCAGTCTCTATATTTTTCTCATATTTTTTAATATCGTCCCGGTAAGGTTTACGTGTGTCTTGATCTTTTCTATACACAAACGAATAATACTTATCGTAAAAAACGTTGGCATCCCCATATTGTTCCCTATTATAATAAGCTAATAGTTCCCTAGCACTGGAAGGGTTGTTTTCATTAATTGTTGTATTGGCATTAGCACGTATCGGTAACATAATCCAGGAAGAAAAACCAATCACAATAAATAATACTGATAATACCAATGTATTGGCAGTTTCCCATTTTTTTTGTTGTGTATACCTTATGGCATAATAAAAAAGCCCAATCATCAAAATACCTGCAATGATAGTTCCGGTGTTAAATGGCATTCCTATGGAATTGACAAAAAACAATTCCATAGCACTAAAATACTTTAAAGTAAAGGGAAATAAAAACTTAAAAGTAAAAGCCAAAATCAATATGGCTACTATATTAGCCATGATAAATTGCTGGATGCTAAGCTTGGGGTATTTTTTATAGATATATAAAAACACAATGGGCGGTATCACCAATAGTGATAATATATGCACTCCGAAAGAAAGCCCTACCACTAAACTGATCATCAACAGCCATCGGTCACCTCCGGGCTGATCCATTTCGGCTTCCCAGCGTAAACCCAGCCAAAATAATAAGGCTGTTAACATAGACGACATTGCATAAACTTCCGTTTCTACCGCACTAAACCAAAAACTATCTGAAAAAGTGTAAGCCAAAGACCCTACCAAACCACTTCCTAATATGGCTATACCAGTTGCATTAAGGGAAGTGGCACGGTCGAATTTTAATATCTTGGAAGCTAATCTGGTAATTGTCCAAAAAAGAAACAAAATGGTAAAAGCACTAGCCAAGGCAGACATGAAATTAAGCATTTTGGCAACATGGGTCACGTCACTGGCAAACATCGCAAAAAAAGCACCTAACATTTGAAACAAAGGTGCTCCTGGTGGATGGCCGACTTCAAGTTTTGAAGCTGTAGAAATATATTCACCGGCATCCCAAAAACTAACCGTAGGTTCCAGTGTTAAGGTATAGGTGATCAAGGCAACAGCAAAACTCAGCCATCCCAATCCTATATTGAGTTTCTTAAATGATAAATGCATACCTGAAATTTTGCGACGAATTTAAGGAATTATTTGTAGTGATTTGAAAAGCTAAGCAACTAAACAGGTATTTTTAGCATATTTTAACGGGAAAACATACTACAAGCTGCCAACTATAGACTGCTTACAAATGATAAGCACTACTTCATTTGCCTTCTTCTCTTCAATTCTTCCCTAATCATACTAAGCTCCCTGCTGGTCTGCCCTTCCACTGAAGTGTTTTCTTCTGCACGTCTAAACAAATAAGGTAATACGTGTTTTACGGGTCCATAAGGTAAATATTTAGCCACATTGAATCCTGCTTTGGTCATATTAAAACTAATATTATCACTCATGCCGTACAACTGAGAAAACCAAAATCTGTTATCATCTCTAGGGACATTATCTTCGTCCATCAAATTTGCTAATAATTGTGTACTATACTCATTGTGCGTACCATTAAAAATGGAGAAAACATCACGTTTTTCATAAGCAAAGCGTAAAGCGTCATTGTACATTTGGTCAGTTTCTGCCTTGTCTTTACAAATAGGTGAGGGATAGCCTTTTTCTTTAGCTCGCTCCCTTTCTTTTTCCATATAGGCACCACGCACAAATTTGGCACCGACAAAATATTTACCTTTTACGGCACGTTCATGCCATTTTTTTAGGTGTCCCAATCGGTCATGACGGTACATCTGCCAAGTGTTAAAAACGATGGCTTTTTCTTTATTGAACTTCTTCATCATTTCTTCCGCTACATCATCGATAAAATTTTGATACCAGGAATCTTCTGCATCTATCAAAATAGGAATATTTACTTCATATGCCGTTTTACATAAAGTATGTATCCGGTCTCTGAAGTTTTGTGCTTCTTTTTCTTCCTCTTCAGTTAATGGCGTTCCTTCACTTACTTTGGTCAATACACTGGCCTTTGTAAATGCCGTGGGTTTAAAAACAGCAAATGGAATAAAATTGTTTGTACCTGCATTTCTGATAGAGGCTATGGTTTCATCTAAAGCTTTATTAATATCTTCTAATGACTCTTTTCCTTCAACGGAATAATCTAAAATCGACTTGACATTAAATTTGGATAAAGTAATGACGGCTTGTTCACAGTCAGCTATTGTTTCACCACCCACAAACTGCTTGTAAATCGTAGGTTTTACAGCCCAATTAATAGGAATAAATAATTTCATGGCAATGGTAGCTCCTAACTTGGCCACCTTAGTAAAAGTGCGGCTACCCATCACAGTATATAAAAATTTAGCTTTTTTAAGATCTAAATTGGATTTCGAGGCAAAAGCTACTGCTGTATTTTTAAAATCTATACTCATTATTATTCTACATTAATTAACTTTAGGTATTAAATTACGAAATTAACACAAAATGATTATTTTAACAGCAACTTTTTATTGATTTTTTGCAAAAAAACACTTTTTTTTAAAGAATGGAATAATTTAAAAGAAATTGATCAAACTGCGCAATAAGTATTGCGAATAGGGACGCCACTCATCAACTGCACTATTTTGCTTTTGTAAATGAGTATTCACATGATTGTAAAAACTTCTGAACTTTTGAAAATCTGTTCTTTCAGTAAAGAAATTTGGCTTGTAAAGGAAATTGTCAATTGGCAAAATACTAAATTTATTGCCAGCTTTATAGACCCAAGTCAACAGATAGGAAGCTTCATGAATATAAGTAACTCCATTTTCCTTCTTTAATACTAATTTAAATGTAGCTCCACCGTCTCGAGGATGTGTACGCTGATTAGATACAAAATTGCCTAAAGAATACGCTACCAAATTTTGATGAGTTTTGTCCCAATACATGGGTTGTACAACATGAGGATGCGACCCAATGACTATAGAAACATCCAAATTTTTAAAGTATTCAAACCACATTTTTTGTACTTGATTAGGCATTTCCTGATATTCATTACCCCAATGTACAAAAGCAATAATGAAATCAGGATTTTCTATTTTAGCTATTGCTACATCTTCAATGATTTTTTTCTTGTCTAATAAATTAACTATCGTAGGCGACGGTACAGGTATCCCATTCGTGCCATATGTATAGTTAAGTAATGCTATTTTAATACCATTTTTTTCAAGAATCAAGGGGGTTTGAGCTTTTTGAACTTTTTCATTAATATAGGTGCCAAAATGCGATACTTGTAGACTGTCTAAAATCTCAATAGTACGAATTATCCCAGCTTTATACCTGTCACAAGAATGATTATTGGCCGTGCCAAGGACATCAATCCCCGCTTCTTTTATGGCCGTTGCCAATGCCGGAGGCGAACTAAATTGTGGATAACCCGAATAGGGTTTGGTCCCAAGGGTCACTTCTAGATTAGCGATACAAAAATCCACCTCTGAAAAAATAGGTTTCATATACTGAAACACCTCTTTATAATCATAAGTACTTGTCTCCGCATCATAAGCAGCCCTTATTTGTGAGCCATGACCCATAATGTCACCGGCAAAAAGCAGGCTAACACTAGTTGTATCATTAGTTTGGGCTTTTACTTGTAATAATAAACCAAATGAAAGAATGATAATAACAAATCGATAAAACATGTGACTAAAATAAGAAATTTTTGAAGCATGTAGACCCTGATAGAACTTATAAATTTTATCTATTATACAATTTAGAATTAATCTAAATAAACTGTCTAAAATTATTATTTTACAGAATTATCTATGTATCTTTGCACTCCAAAATTTCTGGATTATGGCAAAAAAATATACAGAAAACGAACTCGAGCAAGACCTTAAGAATAAGGAATACGAATATGGTTTTTATACAGAAATAGAAACGGAAAAATTTCCTCCCGGCTTGAATGAAAATGTGGTTCGTGCTATCTCTAAAAAGAAAAACGAACCCGAGTGGATGACCGATTGGCGCCTGGAAGCTTTTAGAGCATGGGAAAAAATGGAAGAACCCGATTGGGCAAATATAACCTATGAAAAACCTGATTTTCAAGCTATCAGTTACTATGCTGCTCCTAAGAAAAAACCAGAATTGGAATCTTTAGATCAGGTAGACCCCGAATTGTTAGAAACCTTTAAAAAGTTGGGCATTTCAATTGACGAGCAAAAGCGATTATCTGGTGTAGCTATGGATATTGTGATGGATTCTGTTTCAGTAGCAACTACTTTTAAAGAAACTTTAGACGAACATGGTATTATTTTCTGTTCCATTTCCGAGGCTATTCAAAAGCATCCCGAATTGGTCAAAAAATATATCGGATCTGTTGTGCCAAGAACAGATAATTTCTATGCTGCTTTAAACTCAGCTGTTTTTTCTGATGGCTCGTTTTGTTATATCCCCAAAGGGGTAAAATGTCCGGTAGAATTGTCTACTTACTTCAGAATCAATGAAGCTGGCACTGGACAATTTGAACGAACCCTTCTTATTGCAGATGAAGGGGCTTATGTTAGTTATTTGGAAGGATGTACGGCTCCACAACGTGATGAGAACCAACTACACGCTGCTGTGGTAGAAATTATTGTTCATGATGATGCAGAGATTAAATATTCGACCGTTCAAAACTGGTATCCGGGGGATCATAAAGGAGAAGGTGGTGTCTATAACTTTGTTACTAAAAGAGGAATAGCCCATAAAAATGCTAAACTCTCCTGGACACAAGTAGAAACAGGAAGTGCCGTGACCTGGAAGTACCCCAGTTGTATTTTGAAAGGAGATAATTCTGTAGGTGAGTTCTACAGTATTGCTGTAACTAACAATTACCAACAAGCCGATACCGGGACAAAGATGCTCCATTTGGGTAAAAACACCAAAAGTACCATCATCTCTAAAGGTATCTCAGCTGGAAAATCACAAAATTCCTACAGAGGTTTGGTCAGGGTTTCTAAAAACGCTGATAATGTAAGGAACTTTTCACAATGTGATTCTTTATTGATGGGTAATGAATGTGGTGCACATACTTTTCCCTACCTTGAAACAAAAAATCCAAGTGCTCAAATAGAACACGAAGCTACAACCAGTAAAATTGGTGAAGATCAGCTATTTTATTGTAACCAAAGAGGGATAGATACAGAAAAAGCTATTGCACTCATCGTAAACGGATTTAGTAAGGAAGTGCTTAATAAATTACCAATGGAATTTGCTGTTGAAGCTCAGAAGTTATTAGAGATTTCATTGGAAGGATCAGTGGGTTAACTAGGTTTAAAGTGAAAAGAAATAAAGTAAAAAGGGGGGGTACTCTCTAAAAGATTTAAAAACACAATACAAATAAAGATTATTAAGAGTATAATCAAGTTTGAAAAACTTTATAGACTTTCAACTTGATAACTTTAAAAACTTAGAAAATATGTTAAAAATAAAAGACTTACACGCAGGGGTTGAAGGAAAAGAAATCCTAAAAGGAATCAATCTGGAGATTAAATCTGGAGAGATACATGCCATTATGGGACCAAACGGCTCAGGCAAAACCACACTTTCCTCTGTCATTGCAGGACGAGAAGACTTTGAGGTTACGGAAGGAAGTATGACTTTAGATGGTGAAAATCTAATGGAATTAGAACCGGATGAAAGAGCTCACAAAGGAGTATTTATGTCTTTTCAACACCCCATAGCTATTCCCGGTGTAACAACAACTAATTTTATAAAAACAGCCATCAATGCCAAGCGAAAAGCTCTCGGATTCGATGAAATGCCCGCAGCTGAAATGTTAAAGAAAATTAGAGAAAAAGCTGAATTACTAGGTTTAGATCGTAGTTTTTTGTCACGTTCTCTTAATGACGGTTTTTCGGGAGGTGAAAAAAAACGAAATGAGATCTTTCAAATGGCTATGCTCGAACCCAAATTGGCTATATTGGATGAAACAGATTCCGGATTAGATATTGACGCACTTAAAACAGTAGCCAATGGAGTCAATACGTTAAAAACAAAAGACAATGCCATCTTGGTAATTACGCACTATCAAAGGTTGTTAGACTATATCATACCAGATTATGTCCACGTACTCTCAGATGGTAAGATCGTCAAAACAGGCGGTAAAGAACTCGCGCTGGAATTGGAGGAAAAAGGATACGAGTGGATAAAATAAAAAGGCAACATTAATCAGATGAACATGAATCTAAAGGACAAACTCAGTGCTTCATTTCTCGCATTTGAAAGTAATTATGGTGTAGATACTAATGAAAACTTACACCAAATAAGGACCCATGCAATGGATCAATTTGAAAAAGTTGGTTTTCCCGCTAAAAAAAATGAAGACTGGAAATATACTTCTGTCAAAAAATTTTTAGATAGAGATTATAGTTTATTCCCTATCAAAACAGGTAATGTAACGCATAAGGATATTGAAAAGTTACTGTTAAAGGGTACAGAAACTTATAAAATTGTTTTTGTTGATGGTGTGTTTCAAACGCATTTATCCGATGTATCACATGATCAATTGGACGTGTGTATCCTTTCATCAGCTATTAAAAAACCTAAATACCAAATCGTTTTCAATCACTACTTCAACACGGTAGCTTCCAAAGAAGAAGGTTTTAGCAATTTAAATACAGCTTTTACAAGTGAGGGTGCTTATATTCATATCCCTAAAGGAAAAGTGGTCGAAAAACCCATACAAATTCTTTACATCACGACAGATAAAGAAAAAGAAGTACTTCTACAACCTCGTAATTTGATCATAGTAGATGAAAATGCACATGTACAAATCATTGAACAACATCATAGTTTCTCAGACAATTTCGTTTTAAATAATACCTTAACAGAAATATTCGCCAATAAAAGAGCAGTCGTTGATTTTTATAAAATTCAAAATGATAATATCAAGGCTTCATTGGTGGACAACACCTTCGTCCAACAAAAAGAGGGTAGTAATGTCACGGTAAACACCTACACTTTTGGTGGTGATATGACACGTAACAATTTGAGTTTTTATCAGGTTGGTGAAAACATCAATTCCAACTTAAATGGTGTCACCATGGTCAAAGGTAAAAGCCACGTGGACAATCAAACTAATGTGTACCACCAGCAACCCAACTGTGAGAGCCATGAATTGTATAAAGGTATCTATGATGAAGCCTCTACTGGAGTGTTTAATGGAAAAGTTTATGTAGAGCCTATTGCTCAAAAAACCGATGCTTTTCAGCAAAATGATAACATCTTATTGACCGATGATGCCAGCATTAACTCCAAACCTCAATTGGAGATCTTTGCAGATGATGTAGCCTGTTCCCATGGATGCACCATTGGAGAATTAGATAAAGATGCCATGTTTTACTTAAAACAAAGAGGTATTCCGTCCAAAGAAGCCAAAGCTTTATTACTCTTTGCCTTTACCAATGAAGTGGTCAAAAGGATTAGAATCCCTCAACTTAAACAAGCAATTACCGACATCATTTCTGAGAAATTAGGGGTGGAATTGGAGATTGAGATGTAAAACTAGTAAATAACAAATTTCAATTTCCAAATTTCAAACACATCAAAGAAGCTGTATCATAAGCTTCTATATTTTATTATTCAAACGCCTCCATAATCCCCTTTAACATCCAGTTAAAATCCATCTCGGTTTCTTCATTCAACCCGAAACGGACTATGACCATATCTTGCTCAGGGAATATATAAACCTTTTGTCCTTGGTGGCCTTGCATAGAATACATACTTTTAGGAACATCCGGTAAAACACCGCCGGCATTCAACCAAAAGTGGGCTCCATAAGCTCCATTGGAGTTTTCACAAGGTGTGCTAATATAATCTATCCAGGATTCATTCAGTAATTGCTCACCGTTCCAATTACCACGATGTAAGTAAAGCAAACCTAATTTTCCCCAATCTCTGGGCGTAGCCCATCCATAAGACGAGTACACATAATTACCAACTAAATCCGTTTCGATCATGGCAGAACTCATGCCCAGTTTATCAAAAAGTTCTTTAACCGGAAAATCAAAGTATTCCTGATGCGTATCAAACTGATCACGCAAATAACGGGAAAGTAAATTGGTTGTGCCAGAGGAATAATTCCAATGTTTGCCAATGGGATAAGCCAGTTTTTTTCGCAGTTGAACCTCACTCATGTCCGGTTCTAAAAAAAGCATACGCGTCACGTCGGAAATATGATTGTAATCCTCATCCCAGGCCAAACTACTACTCATCTGTAAAAGGTTATTCAAGCTGATGTTTTTTCGATCATCATGCTCCCACTCAGGAAATAAATGCGTAGCATTGATATCTACTTTTCCTTGTTTTTCCATTAAACCAAATACCGTAGCCAATATACTTTTAGTCATAGACCAGCCCAAAATAGGTGCTTCTTTATTAAAACCTTCGTCATATTTTTCTGCTACTATATAATCTTTATAAATCACCAAAAGTGCACGTGTCATTAAGCTGTCTTTTCCGGGATAATCAAAGGTCCTGTTAACAGCCGCATTTAATTTATCGTATTGAATTTCAGGAAAAAGGCTGTCTTTTGGATCTTCCTGCCCGTAAGGGTAATAGGTTTCCAATGGGCAATTGTGAGGTGTGGGAAAATAATCAATTTGAGGCATTTTCTTTCCTTTTAAAAGCAACTGGCAACCCAAATCTTCATGATACACGGCTATGCGCTCCATCATGCCATATACCGATGCAGTTACCGTTTTTTGAAGCGTATCAATTTCATATTTAGCAATATCAATTGGTGGAAAATTATTATCCGTTTCTTTGACAAAATCAACATCGCGCCCGGCTTCATACATACAAGAGCACATATTTTTGGCAGCATAGCCCGAAATGATGTTGAGTCGTGGAAATTCTAAATAAATTAAAATACCGGCAACAATAAATGCAAGTAATAGGATTAATTTAATAATTTTCATTTCTACAAATTTAGAATTAGGACAAAAATAAGAAAATTAATTACATCAATATATATTATATTTGCCTGTTTTACAGGTGTTTACAATTTTTCTATGATCCTTTTTACTAAAACATTTTGTTGTTAATATAATTCACCATACTTTTGTCAACCATATGGTTAAATTATTTAGTTAAACATTTTAGTTAAATGTCGAATAAAGATACAGAGCATAAAATTTTAAACGCTGCAACTGAGGT
>JANTFO010000015.1 GCA_024763365.1 Flavobacteriaceae bacterium | reverse complement strand
ATTTCACAAATTGAGCAAGCTCAAAGCTTTATAAAACAAAAAAGTCTAATCAATCTGTTGATTGAAAAGACTTTTCTTTTGTCGGGGCGGCAGGATTCGAACCTGCGACCCCCTGCTCCCAAAGCAGGTGCGCTAACCGGACTGCGCTACGCCCCGATGATGTTTTATTTTCTTTTTCATAATTTTATTAGAGGATTAACTACGTTGATCCTGATTGCGTTCCATTTTGAGAATTATAACTTATAGATCATATCATTTGTTATAAATCAAAATCTCAATTCATTATAAATCTAAGCAGGATTAACTACGTTGATCCTGATTGCGTTCCATTTTGAGAATAAAAAAAACAAAATGTTTCACATTTTTCAAAGTTTCATTACAAAAAAAGGAAAATGTATTTTCCTTTTTTCTCCATTTCACTTTGATGAGTTTTTTTAATTCATCTGTGATCGCGACAGGATTTGCTATACATATCCTACAAAGCTCCGCTTTGAAAATCAAAAAACCCAAATGCTCTTAAAAATGAATTTTATCATCTTTGGCTTTTTTGATTTATTCGTGATCGCGACAGGATTCGAACCTGTGACCGTCTGCTTAGAAGGCAGATGCTCTATCCAGCTGAGCTACGCGACCTTTAAGGTTGGGTAACGAAGCTGCCTGTCCGTCCGAAATGAAACGAAGGCGGAAGCTACGCGACCTGTTTTGTTAAGGACATCTCCGTTGCGGAGAGAGGGGGATTCGAACCCCCGATACCCTAACGGGTATAACGCCTTAGCAGGGCGCCGCTTTCAGCCACTCAGCCACCTCTCCTAAATATGTAAAGAACCTATCTTTTTAAGAGCATGCAAATGTAGTATAGATATTAGTATTAGCAAAATATTTTTTACGTTTTTTATTTTGTTTGCTTTTTTAATTAAAATATCTTTGTTTTTTTATCCAACATGACCGATACTGCTAAATTTATATATACTAAACCTAAACAAAGTTTATCTACAGGAAAGTTTTCTTGGCGTGCGCCCAGTAATATTGCCTTGATTAAATATTGGGGGAAAACAGAACCGCAAATCCCTAAAAATGCGTCTTTGAGTTTTACCTTGAGCCATTGTTATACTGAGACAGTTTTATACTTTTCTCCTAAAGAAGTTGAGCATAAAGATTTTGATTTTGAGGTATTTGTTAAAAATGTTAAAATGCCTGATTTTAAACCCAAAATTGAAACATTTTTTAAAAGAATTGAAAAGTATGTACCATTTTTGAAAGACTACTCTTTTGAAATACATACTTATAATTCTTTTCCCCACAGTAGTGGTATTGCTTCGTCTGCGAGTAGTATGGGTGCTATAGCGCTTTGTATTATGAGTATGGAAAAGTCTCTAGATTCCGACATGGATGAAGCATATTTTTATCAAAAAGCTTCGTTTTTAGCGCGTTTGGGTAGCGGTAGTGCTGCGAGAAGTATACAAGGTGCTGCTGTAGTTTGGGGAGAGCACCCGAAACTACCAGAGACTTCAGATATTTATGGGATTAATGTTAGTGAATATTTACATCCGGTTTTTACCAATTTTCAAGATAGTGTTTTATTGGTTGATAAAGGACAGAAAAAAGTGTCTAGTACCTTGGGGCATCAGTTAATGGAAGGACATCCTTTTGCAGATGAACGTTTTACACAAGCGAATAGGCATTTATCGAGTTTGTTAGAGATTTTAAAGAATGGAGATGAAAAAGCTTTTATAGAAATGGTGGAACAAGAAGCTTTGACACTTCACGCCATGATGCTGACCAGTTCTCCCAATTTTATCTTGATGAAGCCCGAAACACTGTCCATCATTGAAAAAGTGAGAGATTTTCGAGAAAAAACGGATGCTTTTGTTTGTTTTACCCTTGATGCTGGTGCCAATGTACACCTTTTATATCCTGAATATGAAAAAGATGCCATACGAGAATTTATTGATGGAGAGTTAAAGATTTTTTGTCAGGACGGACAAGTGATACATGATCAAATTGGCAAAGGTGCTGTTGAGGTTAAATAATAACATTTTGACTAGTGTTTAAATTCATATTAAATAGTAAATTTGTTGCCATTTTAAAGTATAATTTACATGGATCTGAAAGTGTTAAATAATGCTTACAAGGTATACACTAAAGAAATTCTAAAAAGCAAAGCTAAGTATCTATCGCAGCAAGAAATTGAAAATTATTTGATTGCAGCCATCAAAAAACACCCTGTTGCCACATATATCACTACATTTGACCACTATGCACATACCAAGAGTTTGGGTGGTATAATCCCGCCTGATATTAAGGCTGCCACGAATGTGTTATGTTGTTTTGGGATGGCTATACCCAGTGCTATTTTTGTGGGGGTAAAGCCCATGAGCATCGCGGTAGTTGAAAAAGAGGATCGTTTTATCTGTAGTTTTGAAGAAGCACCGGCACCCTCTGCGCAGAAAGCTATGGAAGAATGGATAGAGAATTTAGATGATTGAATAGAGAATATTAATATGTGGTAAGTTGTGCGTACTAATAATTATTTTATATTTGTTTTTGTATATAAGTAAAATATGAGAGGGCCACTATTTTATGCTAAAATCTTATTGTTTGGAGAGTATGGGATCATCAAAGATTCCAAAGGCTTAGCTATACCTTATAGTACCTATAATGGGGCGCTAAAAAAAGCTGAAAAACTCAATGATAAACAAAGAAAATCTAATGATAATCTTAGAAAATTCTTCCATTATTTAAAAAGTGCTGCTGATCGTCCGGTAGCGTTTAGATGGGAAGAGTTTTCAAAAGATATTGATGAGGGTATGTATTTTGATTCGAGTATTCCGCAGGGTTATGGTGTGGGAAGTTCAGGGGCGTTGGTAGCTGCTATTTATGATGAATATGCCCAAAATAAAATCACCGTTTTAGAAAATTTGACCAGAGATAGATTGCTAGAACTCAAAGCTATTTTTGCTTTTATGGAGTCTTTTTTTCATGGAACCAGTTCGGGATTGGATCCTTTGAATAGTTATTTGAGTATTCCTATTTTGATCAATTCAAAATCAGATATTGAAACGACCGGAATCCCATCTCAAAAAGAAGGTAAAGGGGCTGTCTTTTTAATTGATTCTGAACAAGTTGGTGAAACAGCACCCATGGTGGAAATTTTCATGGAAAAGATGAAAAATGAAGGATTCAGACGCATGATAAGTGAAGAATTTGCAATCTATACAGACGCTTGTATCCAAGACTTTTTACAGGGTGATGTCAAATCTTTGTTTAAGAATGTCAAGCAACTTTCAAAAGTTGTATTGCACAATTTTAAGCCAATGATTCCTCAAGGTTTTCATCAAATATGGCAGCATGGTTTAGAGAATAATGATTATTATTTAAAATTGTGTGGCTCCGGTGGCGGCGGTTATTTTATAGGTTTTACAGAAGACTTTGAAAAAACACAGGCTATACTTAACAAATATAAGTTGGAATTAGTGTATAGGTTTTAGTAAATCAACCTTTACTAATAATCATAATGTGATTCTTACTTTTTAATTCTTACTTTCAAACAGTGGATTTATTAGAAAAAGCGGTGGTTAACTCTAAAAGGAAAGCCCCTTTTATAGTCAAGTTTTTGAGTTTATTCTCAGTAGTACGAGGCTATAATATTTTTGTGATTATATTGGCACAAGTTTTATCCGCTATTTTTGTATTTGCTCCCCAAAAACCGCTTAGTACTGTTTTAAAAGACCACAATTTATGGTTGTTGGTTTTGGCAACTGCTTGTGTGATTGCAGCCGGTTATATCATCAATCATTTTTATGATGAGGGGAAAGACAATATCAACCGACCTATTAAAACCCGAATAGATACCTTTATTAGTAAGGCGACTAAATTAAAGGCTTATTTTTTATTAAACTTTTTAGGCTTGGCTTTTGGGCTTTTTGTTTCCTGGCGTGCCGGTTTGTTTTTTTCGGTCTATATTTTTTTAATTTGGTTTTATTCGCATAAGTTAAAGCGTTATCCATTAATTGGTTTGTTTGGCGCTGCCTCTTTGACTATATTACCTTTCTTTGCTATTTTTGCTTACTACAAGAATTTTTCAGATGTAATCATCGGGCATGCTACCTTCTTATTTTTTATACTCTTAATTAGGGAATTGATAAAAGAGTTGGAGAACCTTAAGGGAGATATGTTGTTTAATTATGAAACCATCGTAGTAAAATACGGTGAACATTTTTCCAGATTGCTCATTACTTTTATCAGCGTGTTAACGCTTTTGCCTATATATTATATTTTACAGTTTCCTGAGATTGGAGAGATGAAATATTATTTTGTATTTGCCGTGTTTATCTTGGTTGTAGTTTCGGTTTTGATCTGGTTTAGTAAAACCAAGAGGCATTACTTATTTCTCCACAATCTCCTAAAGATTCTCATCGTCACGGGTGTTTTAAGCCTCATGCTAATAGATACAGGCGTGATTATCGGGAGGATTTTAGCGCATTTGCCTTAGACTTTGGAGTGTTATAGTTTGTGAAATGTTTTTTACACCCCCCTATCTCCCCTCATACTTCGACTTCGCTCAGTAATCGGAAGGGGAATTGATATGCTGGTGATAAGCAATTAGATTGTCAATCGGTCGTCTGATGATCCCGGTGATAGTTAGACCATATTTTTGAGCCACTTTATGTAATATCGCATCAAAGAAAAAAGCAATAGAACCAATAAAATATATTGGCACTACGGACGGTTGGTTATAAGGTATAATTCGGTATTCAAAAAAGGTTGAGAAGCCTTCTTCTATCAAAGATTTGATGTAGTCGTGTTCTTTGTGTTGAAACATGAATTCGGCAAAATGACCCAAATAAGCATTAGGGCTTTCTTTTTGATATAAGTTGAGCTTTATTTCGCCCGGGTCTAAATTATAATCTTGCTCAAATGAGGAAGCTATTTCCGATGGCATTTTTTTGTAGAAATAATCAGTGATCAATTTTTTTCCAAAATAATTACCACTGGCTTCATCCATTAAAAGGTATCCAAGTGAAACTACGTTTACATGGACTTTTTCACCATCGTAATAACAGGAATTAGAGCCGGTTCCTAAAATACATACGATAGATTCTTTTCCGCCTGAAGCAGCATAGACAGCTGCCAAGAGGTCTTCGTGTACATGTACTTTTGCTTTGGTAAAAAAGGATTCAAAGACTTCTTGTAAGGTTTTGGTCTGTTTGACTGTGCCACAGCCGGCGCCGTAGAAAAAAATATGTTTTACCTGATCTTTGTAACGTGTCAATTCAAAACTCTTATCCACACGTTCGTGTAATTCCTCTTTAGAGAGTATTGCCGGATTCAAACCCTTGGTGCGTATCCGAAATAATTCTTTTTTTTGATCATCCAAAGCGATCCAATCCACTTTGGTAGAACCGCCATCAGCCAGTAAAATCATGTAAGTAAAATTTAAAGTTCAAAATTACGTGTTTTTACCAAAATCTGATAGGTTTAAATTTCTTATTTTCACACTTTTAATTTTTAATTCCATCAAATGGTTTCACTCAGCACTTTAGACATTGTTTTGATCATCAGTTTATTTGTTATCATTCTAGTTATTGGTTTTTGGGTATCCAAGAGGTCGGGGCAGAATATGGCAGCTTATTTCCTTTCCGGTAGAAGTATGCCTTGGTGGTTATTGGGATTGTCTATGGTGGCGACAACTTTTTCAACAGATACACCTAATTTAGTAACTGATATTGTCAGAAATAACGGCGTAGCCGGTAATTGGATCTGGTGGGCTTTTTTATTGACGGGCTTATTGACGGTTTTTGTATATGCTAAATTGTGGCGGAAGTTGGCCGTAACAACCGATATGGAATTTTATGAGTTACGATATGGTGGTAAGCCGGCGAAATTTTTAAGACAATTCAGGGCTATATACCTCGGCGTGATTTTTAACATTATGGCTATGGCTGCAGTGTCTCTGGCAGCGATTAAAATAGGGCAGATCATGTTGGGTATTCCGGCTTGGTTGACCTTAGTTAGTGCCGGCTTGATCACGGTTATTTTTAGTGCTTTAGGAGGTTTGAGAGGGGTAGTTTATACGGATTTTCTATTATTCTTCATTGCTATGGCGGGTTCCTTAGGTGCGGCAGTTTATCTTGTTCATCTGCCCGAAGTAGGTGGTTTGCAAGCATTATTTGCAACGCCTACTGTACAAACAAAATTAGCTTTTTTACCCTCATTTGATGATAAAAAAACCTTGATAAGCTTACTTATCATACCATTGGCAGTTCAGTGGTGGAGTGCCTGGTATCCCGGTGCAGAGCCGGGTGGAGGAGGATATATCGCTCAAAGAATGTTAGCGGCCAAAAATGAAAATCATGCTATTGGAGCTACTTTCTTTTTTAATGTGATGCATTATGCGCTACGTCCCTGGCCATGGATTTTAGTCGCATTAGCTTCACTGGTTATTTTTCCCGATTTGGAAAGTTTACAGGCAGCTTTTCCTATGATTACTTCTGATAAATTAGGGCATGACCTGGCCTATCCGGCGATGATGACACTTCTACCTTCAGGATTATTAGGATTGGTATTGGCATCATTGGTTGCAGCTTATATGAGTACCATTTCTACACATCTTAACTGGGGTTCGTCGTATATAGTCAATGATTTTTATAAACAACAAATTAAACCAAAAGCTTCTGAAAAAGAGTTGGTAAGCGTTGGAAGAGTGACCACTGTTTTGTTGATGATATTGAGTGCTTTATTAGCCTTGGTATTGCAAAATGCCTTACAATTATTTGAGTATATATTGATGTTTGGTGCCGGTACCGGTTTGATCTTTATACTGCGTTGGTTTTGGTGGCGCATTAATGCCTGGAGTGAGATTACGGCTATGTTTGCTTCGGGAATTATCGCATTGGTCTTAAAATTGACACCCGTAGGTAGCTATTTATTTAGTCCAACAGTGGGTTTATTTCCCGATTGGTTTGAGTTTCCATTTGTTGTATTTAGTACAACTATTATCTGGTTGTTGGCTACTTTTTTAACCCAGCCGGAAGAACATAAAACATTGGTAAGCTTTTATCAAAGAGTACATCCGGGTGGCCCGGGATGGACTAAAGTTTTGAATCGGGCTAAAGCAGAAGGCCATACAATTGATGACAATAGAAAGTGGACAGTACCTTCCGGTATTTTGGCGATGTTTGTGGGGGCTATTTTGATATATACGATCCTATTTGCCACCGGATATTGGATCTATGGGCAGTACAAAGCGGCTTTGATCTTGACAGTCATTGCTATATTATCGGCACTCCTTTTGGTTAGAGTTTGGAGGAGGATTAGGGTTGATGTGTTGTAAAATATTTAATGTATATTTGCAGCCCGTTAAAAAAATATTTTTAACTGGAAAATAACAGGCCACGTGGCGCAACTGAATAGCGCATCTGATTACGGCTCAGAAGGTTACAGGTTTGAATCCTGTCGTGGTCACAGATAAATCAATAAATTATTTAAAACTGAAAAGCGAGCAAAATATAAAGCTCGCTTTATTATTTTGTGAGATTGAAGTTTTTAAAATGCAAAGGATTTATTTATTGATTTTCAAAATGGAATGTTTTCTGGATCACGTAGTAATCCTGTCATAGTAATTTAAAGTATAAAACCCGCAAAAGAATTGTGGGTTTTGTAGTTTATTTGGAAAGTTTTCACACAATCTCCGCCGACAATCCCATATTTAGTAATTTGGTACAACGGGGTTCTAATTCTTTATAGGAACCATTTTTAACACTGGCTTTACCTTTAAAATGAACCAGTAAAGTACACTGCTCGGCTTGCTCGGGGGAATGTTCGCATATATCGATCAAAGCATCTATGACAAAATCAAAGGTGTTGACATCATCATTGAAAAGGATAATCTCATACTTTTTAGTTTTTTGTTCCAGTACGTCAACCGATTCCTGCTTTTTTTCTTTGGTATTAATCATGTGGCTAATCTATAAAAAAAAGTGATATGTGAAAAACACATACCACTTTTTAAACATTACAAAACAATTATTATTCCCAATCGGGCATGGCTGCATTCGTGATAATATTAGTTCTGTTTTCTCCGTCCAGATCAACTAAGTATACATACTTTTCGGAAATACCATCATTGGAAGTATTGACAAATATAACTTGGGCTTCATTAGGTGAGAACCTTGGATCCAAATCATTTGTACCGGCTTCTTTATTCACTGAAATATTAGTTGCCGTATCAGTATCAAAATCGTATAAATAAATATTGGTATCCAATTGGCGATAAGAAGGGTCTTCATAGCCCGAATCATCAAGTGTATAGATTAAATATTGATTGTCAACAGAAAGGTTGATACCCCCTGCGGCTCCTTCCACACCATCTAAAACTGTTGTGAGGAAGTTGCCATATTGATCAATTGTAAAGATGGATACACCATAACCGTCAATGTCATTGGTTTTTAAAGCTATGGTACTTCCGTCGTGGCTCCAGTCACACTCGGTGATAAAGCTACCGTCTGGTGTTTGATAGATCAATTGTTCGCCACTACCATCTTTATTGATCATATACAATTTATCCAAACTCGGGAATATCAATTTGCTGCCATAGGTAGACCATGAATAGTCGAGTTCACTTTGCTTAAACCCGATTAATGGATGAGTGCTGGTAACTTGCCTTATATCGGTACCATCCGGATTCATTGTAAATAAGTGAGTTTCAGAATTAACGGTTCTGAGGAAAGCGACTAACTTGGCGGTTTGATTTTTTCTAGGACGCCAGCTATTATGTTCACTATCAGTCACCTGAAGGCTTTCTCCATTATAATTTTCTGAAAAAATGACGTCATGGCCGTTGTCTTCTCTGATATAAAAATAACGGTTGTTTGGGTAGGAGCTCGTTTCAAATGAGTTGATAGTAGTGAGTACATCAGCGTTGTGATTGTCGTTGACACTTACCTGCCAGAAATATTTTACCCCGTATTTCAGATTACTCAATACATAGGTTGTATCGACCAAACTTTCTATTGAGAATAGCGTGTCGTCTAAATCATTTCTTACGAAGACATCATACTCTAGTTCATCTTCATCGGGATCTATAGCCTGACTCCAGATTAAAGTTACTTCCAAAGGCAGCTCTGTTGTTCCATCATCCGGACTGAGTAGTTTTGGTGCAGATGGTGGTTTATTAAGTGCGTCAGATTCTGCCAATTCGAAAATCAAATTTACTTCCGTGTCTGCAGAAACAGTTACGGGTTCATACCCGGCCAGATATCCTTCTTTTTCTGCCTGAACGGAATAGTCACCTACATCGACTTCTTCAAAAAGAAAGTAGCCATCTTCTCCGGAGAAAACAGTATTGTTGGTTGGACTAATAGAAACCTTTGCGTTTGCTATTGGTTCAAAGGAATTAGCTTCTACTACTCTCCCTGTTAGATTCCCGGTATCTGAGTAGGTGAGTTTTTCTTCATTACACGACCATAGTAAACTAATGGTGAGGCTGCTTAGTATAATATATTTTATTGTATTCATTGCTTAGTTTTTTATTTAGTTAGAAAAAAGTTGACACCTACGCCAAAGTTCCAATAAGAGTCATCTCTACTTCCGTGAACTTTGTTGTCTAAATCGTCACTCAGTAGTTGGTTATTTTCGGCAAATACCCTAAAACCAAATCTGTCAAGTGGAATGAATTCAGCACCTACACCATATTGGAATTTAAAAGTGAAATCATTAAAGTTATCAGTAGTTAGTGCGCCACCACCTAAATAGATAAATGGGGTTAATTTATCGTTGGGGAGTACATTGTATTCGATATTTGCATCTGCGACAAAGAAATTTTCTTTAAATACAGGTGAATTCCCCAATGTTACCATCCCTGCTGAAAGTTCTGCACTGAATTGTGATTCTAACAGATATTGTTTGTAACCTAACTGTCCGCCATAGTACCAATCTGAATTTTTGTAATCACCGTTGAAGTAGTTGACATATGGTTTTACGAATACGGCATTTAAGCCTCTACGGTTTTTCAACTCGCGCTCATAAAGATCTGTGAGCCTTGCATCTCTTTTTTCTTGTTCATAACCGATGATAGCTCTATCTACCAAGGCTTGTTCTTCTCGAGCCTCCCAAAGATCGTCTTTGACACCTTCAATAATTAATGATTCAACTGCTTTCTCAATGGCTTCTTTAACAGCTAGTTGTCCGGGTTCATTTTGACTAACACCTGTTTCAACTTCTAATATGTGTTTGACTTTTACATATCTAAACAGGTTTATGTCTATAGCTTGAGATAAAATGGTTTTTGACACATATACAGTTTTTAAGATGCGCCCTGTGGATGTAGAAACAGCACGAAGGTATATCGTTATTCTATCTTGTCTGTATTGTGTAGAACCTCCGGTACCAAAGTATCTGGCGCCGGCACCTCCCGTGATGATATTAGAATCATAAGAAATGATGCCACCTTCAAGGATTATCCCGGCAAATAATAATGGAGAAAGAGGCTGTACTTCTGCTTTGTTTCCTTTATTATTTTCTTCAAGTCTCGTAGAACGGATAATCTGTCTTTCATTCAATAAATTACTTATATTCTCTCTTTCAATAGGTATGAACCATCCAGAATCTTCAAGTGCTTTGATTAATATAGTGGTTGCCCCTTGCGTCACAGCAGTACTATAACTTATTCCGGCATCAACTTGTTTATACTGGCCTGTTTGGTCTCTAAACTTATAAACCCCTACAACGATGGGTTTCACTGGATTAATATCTCTAGTATGTTCTCCGATAAACACTTCTTCACCTATCCTGGCCGGTTGTTTTTCTAGGGGTTGGTTAAAATAGGCACTACAGCCGGAGAGGAGCGTGAGAAGCAGTGTTATTAATATGATAATAATATTTCTCATAGTATATTTTTTAATAAGGAATGATAATTTGCGTTTGCTCACCGGTAGAGGTGTCAAATATGTCAATAGATAATCCTCCTGCAGTTGGAATGATATCAACTACTAGGCTTCCGAAAGTATAGGTGCCGGTTGTTAAACCTTCATCACCAAACTCTTGTTGAAAAAGATCTCTTGAAAGAGAGTTTAACAATTGACGATTTAAGCTTTCAGTAAATTGATCGATTTCACTTTGTTCTTCATAAAGTGAAGTGCTTTCTTCATGTACATTTTGAGCTTCGGCATTGCTTAATAGCCAGGCTCCATTATATGGATTACCTCCTAAGAAATTTGGATTAATCGGTTTGTATACGATTTCTTGAGCTTGTATGCTAAAAAAAAGGATACACCCTAGCATCGTGAGTATAAACTTTGTTTTCATAATGATTAAATATTTAGTTATTTGTTAAAAATAATATATATGCCTGTCTGTATCATAAATATAATTAGTATAGTTTTTCGTCACTATATAGTTTATTCTTCTTGAGATTGTATTTATGTACAGCGATATTGGCTTGTTTAGCTGCTTCTTGCAGGAATTCGTCATTTGGTTGAGTTACAAATTGAAATATGATCTCATCATCCACATTAATGCTTATCTGGCTATTGCGTCCCCCGATATTTGGTTTTTCTTCGATGACAATGACAAATGGATAGCTTTCTCCATTTGTACGGTTAAAGAGGCTGAAGTAGTCATAAAAATCTTTGCCTGGTTTAGTCAAAACATTATCTATGATCAAACCACTTAAAACAATTTCTCTTTCATTGATTGACGTGTTCGTGTATTTTTTTTGAATGTTATCAGTAATCACGATAGTATCTTTAGATAGTACTGCGCCTTTTTTTCTGATAAATAAATAAATATTGAGTTTACTATCCGGATCGAGATTTATTTTTTGTTTAGAAAGTGTTTTTTCTTCACCGGGGATTAACGAAAAAGGACCTGATTGTGAGTTTTTAGATAAATTTCCCGAACTACTTTCTTTGAGCACTAAAAAGGAGTAGTTAAGCTCTACTTGATAAGTATCGGTGTTGTTTATTGCATTAGCATATATACTGACCAGATTATCAGACTGTGCTATTTTTATTTTTGCTTGTATATCTTGTTCGTCTTGAGCATAGCTATTATAAAACCCAAACAACCATAATAATAGTAGCATTATATTATTAAAGGTAGGAATCATTTTTTAGTAATTTTTAATGATAATCATCTTGTCATTGGTATTTTGTATAATGTTTAAGTTTTTAGTTAGTTCATTTTGACCAAATATTTGAATATCATTATTCTCACCTAACTGTAAAGTATTTACTAAAGTAGGATTTGAATTATAATAAGAATAATATTCATAGTTATTTCTATTGCCTAATTGGTTGATTTTCTGTTTATTATTCTTGCCGCTATTGATATAAGCGTAATTATAGTTACCTGTTTGACTAAGTACCACTTCAGAGCCACTTTGTGCATTTGGTGAAAGTGAATTGTCAGTATTCTCTATTGAAGTAGATAAGTTAAAATACGCTAAGATAATCTCAGAGTTATTATCGTTCAAATTTTGTGAGAAGCCTTGATAAGAGGCAACTGTCATAAATGCTAGTATAATTAGAAATTTTTTCATAAGGCAACTAATGTTTTAAATAAAGGGATGGTTTTTAGACCATCCCTTTAAGGTTTTAAATGTTATAATTTACCAACCAATTTGGAATACGTGATCAACATTACCGTTTCCTGTTTGTGTTGTAGTACTAGTATGTCCTACACCGAGTTGTCCTGTAACACTAAAGTTATTCATTCCGTTTTGTGTAGTTGTATTAGTATTGAAATGACCTGCTTGGCCCACAGCACTAAAGTTCATGAAGCCTATTTGACTGGTCCATGCAGTATTGTCACCGCCTAACTGTCCAACAAGACTCATGTTTTCTCTACCTTTTTGATAGGTGTCTGCAAAATTATCAAAACCTATTTGAAGAATTCCACTATTATTGAATCTACCTTTTTGGTAGACATAACTTTCATTACTCAAGCCAAATTGTCCGGTTAATGAATTATTACCCATTCCCCTTTGTTCCACACTAGAGATATTCAAGTCGCCTTCTTGATATTGTAAGGAGAAATTTTCATATCCTTTTTGAAAAACATCAGCATAATTTTCATCACCATATTGGAATTGATAAGCTTCATTTAATACAGTATAGCTACCAAAGCCTTGATCTACATAAGCAAAATTGTAATTACCTTCTTGTTCTTGATAAGCGTAGTTTAATCCACCATAGCCCATGTCATTTTGCCAAATCACTGCATAGTTGTTATTGCCGGTTTGCAATTGTTCGGCTTCATTGTACCAATCATCTTGTATGATATAAGCCTCATTCTCTTCGCCATATTGTGTTTGAGTAGCGAGGTGACCTTCACCATATTGATCGATATAGGCATAATTACCCATGGCTCCATTGGTCATAGTAGCTTGGTATTGTGTAGCTGTATTATCCCAACCATCTTGATATACTTCTGCAGTATTGTAATCCCAACGCTGGGTTTGCGTAGAGGTATTACCCCAACCGTATTGTTCAGCATAAGCGTAGTTGTTTTCTGCCCAGCCAACACCTTGTGATTGTGTAGAGGTATTAAACCAACCAGATTGAAAAGCTTCTGCATAATTCCAATCACCGAGTTGGTCAATATCAGACTCATTGAATCCACCAAATTGCTGTACCATTGCATCATTAAAATGACCACCTAAAAAGTGCATATTACCATTTTGCACAATATCTGAGGTGTTATCATTACCTATTTGTAAAACGAAATCGCTGTTACCGACACCGTCTGAAGTCACTGTGCTTGTGTTATTCTGTCCAAACACATAAAAAGTCATACTAAGTAAAAGTGTTAATAAAAAATACTTTTTCATAATGTTAAATATTTAGAGTTAATACTGACACAAAAGTCAAGATTATATATAAATCACACAATGATTTGCGTCAACATAAATACTGATTAGAATCATTATTTTTATGAAAAATAAAAAAAAATACCTTGTAATTTAACAAAAATTTGTAATTTGGTACTCCCCAAATGAACATTGTAAATATTATTAAGATGTTCGAAGGTGACCTAAATATTTTCAAAATTGCTTTAGATTTAAGCAAAGAAGGAATTTTTATTGTTAATTCTGAAAGTAAAATACTATTTGCTAATAAGTCTGTTCACAAAATTTTTGGATACAAAGAATATGATTTGGTCGGTTCTACTATAAACACAGTTTTACCTCCTTCTATTCGTACTAAACATGAGACTTATTTTAAAAAATATATCAAAAATCCTTCCTTACTTGGGCCGGAACATATTAGAGAGGTTTATGGTATTACTAAAAAGGGCACAGAGGTTTCCGTTGAAGTTCGTTTAAATAATTTTAAGTACGAAGAGCAAAGATATGTTTATGTAATAATAACTGATATTAGTAAGTATAGAAAGTCAGAAAAAAATTTAAAAAAATCGAATGTACAATTACAAGAAAAAGTTAAAGACCACTCGGAAGAGCTTAAAAGATTAATTACAGAATTACAAAGCTCTAATAATGAGTTGAAACGAGAAATTGATGAAAAGAACAAAACAAAGCAGGAGTTAGATGAAGCTTTAGCGGCAGAAAGGGAATTAAACCATCTTAAATCACTTTTTTTATCACTGGCTTCACACGAATTCAGAACTCCGCTAAGCGGTATACAAACCTCGGTTGACTTGATCAGTAAGTATTTGAAAGAGGAGAATGAATCGGTTAATAAGCATTTAATCATCATAAAACGAATGATCAAACAATTGGTTAAAGTTTTAGATGATTTTTTATCCATGGATAAGATTGACAATAATGAAGTAAAGTATGTTTATACTGAGTTTAGTATCGATAGCCTAATTACCGTTATTATTAAAGAGTGTTCAAATCTTATTAAAAAAGGCCAACAAGTTCATTTTAAACCTCATAGAAACCCTAAAAAGGTTATTCAGGATAAAAGAATTTTTAGGGCAGCCATAAAAAATTTATTATTTAATGCTGTCAAATATTCACCTGAAGGTAGTAACATTTATATAAATGTAAGGGTAGGTAAATATATATATGTTCAAGTTAAAGATGAAGGAATAGGAATTCCGGAAAATGAAATTTCAAAAATAGGTGAGCGTTTTTACAGGGCCTCTAATGCGATGGATATTAAAGGAACCGGACTAGGCATTCATATTATCAAACATAATATTGAAAGTTTAGGGGGAAGTTTAACATTTGAAAGTAAACTAAATGAAGGAACCACTTTTAGCATAAAATTACCAAACAAAAAGTTCTATGAACAAAAAGGTATTAATAATTGAAGATGACAGTATTGTAAGAGAAAACACGGCAGATCTGCTTCGGTTTTCAAATTACGATGTCATTAAGGCAAAAAATGGTAGGGAAGGCGTCCAAAAAGCGCAGAAAGAACTGCCGGATGTCATTATATGTGATATTTTGATGCCCAAACTTGATGGATATGCCGTATATGATATGCTTTCTACAGATAATAGAACCAGTAGCATTCCTTTCATATTTTTGACTTCAAAGACGGCTCGTGCAGACTATCGTAAGGCAATGGAACTCGGAGCAGATGATTATATTGTAAAACCGTTTAGTGAATCGGAATTATTAAATGCTGTAAAATGCCGTATCAATAAATTGAAGAATTACAATTTTACAAAGGAGGTCAACGAAAATCCGAAACTAAAAAATAACAGTTTACCTTTTAATGATATCTTAGAGAATTTTTTAAAACGTGAAACGCATCACTATAAAAAAGGAGATACGCTGTTTTGTGAAGGGAATAGAAACCAGCACGTATTTTTAATTAAGAAAGGAAAAGTTAAAGGTTTTAAGATTACGGAAGAAGGGAAAGAACTTATTACCAGTATTTATCATGACAATATGTTTATAGGTTACGTTTCGGTTTTGGGTAATTTTGGCAATACAGAAAATGCACAAGTCATAGAAGATTCTTTTCTGGTCAAAATTAAAAAAGAGGAAATGAAGTCGATTATTAAAGACAACCCGGCATTTGTTATAAAACTTACGGAATTATTAGCAGAAAATATAAAGATTTCAAGAGATAAACTCATATACGTAGCTTATGATACAGTAAGAGGCAGGACTGCCCAATCTTTATTGGTCTTATCTATAAATGAACCACTTTCAAAAATTAAATTGTCAAGGGCTAATTTGGCTAGTATCATAGGAATTGCAAAGGAAACATTGATCAGAACATTGAAAGAGTTTAAAAAAGAAGGGCTCATTAAAACCGGAAGAGATTATGTTCAGATTTTGAAAAGAGAAGAATTACAGCGTGTACACTGACCTATATCATTACTTTTATTGATGATAATCATTGCCTAAAAAAAACTTTATCTTGAAATTTGGCTCATTATTAAGAATATATAGGTATTTCATGTTGCTATTCATTTATATGAGAAAGACTGTTTATAATAATTAGAGTATTCTTATGTGGGGTTTAAGCTACTATTCATTTTATAAACTGGAGTAATATTGGGTTTGTTATCCGCTTTAATGATAAGAGGTATTCTTAATTTTCTCATAAGAAATACAGTAGCATCATTATTTATCATTATATAGGATGACAAACCTTTTTTGTATTTAGAATATGGTTTCTCAATCATATTTCTCTCTTATATTAGAATGAAAGATTGCTTTCTAGAAATTTCTAAAAAGCAATCTTTCTCCTATAAAAAGTTATACTATTTTTCTAAGATCATATAAGCCCAGGGCTTCATGCTCATCGCCATACCTTTGTTTAAAGGCATTTTCTGACCGTTATTAAATATTTTATAAGTCCCTTCAAAATCGATTTTAAAGTTTTGTTCTTGGTTGGAGAGATTTGCAATAAATACAACTTCATCCTCATTTTTAGCACGTTTAAATGCCAGAATATTTTCATTATTAGATGTATTGAGGCGTTCATAGGAAGCAGTATTTTTACCGCCGTTCAAAGCATCATTGTTTAACTTAAGTTCTTTTAAGTCACTATATAGTTTGTAATAATCACCTTTTTCTTTTGGAATTTGGTCTTTTTCAAAAAATTTCAATCTATGATTAAGGTCAAACTCTTGTCCACTGTATATCAAAGGCATCCCAGGTGTAAGATAACTTAATACAGCCATCACCTTATCAGCATCTCCAAAAAGTTCTTTTACGGTACCATTCCAGGAATTTTCATCGTGATTGGCAGTAAACTGCATGATGATATCATCATGCTCATATCTATTGTCCAGATCATTAATTAAGTTATCCCAATCAAGTACATTTTTTTCACCTTTGGCTATAGCGACCATCATATGGTGTTGATCCCATCCATAACACATATCGAAAAGAGTACCACCTTTTAACAATGCTGGTTCCCAGGCTTCTGCCAATAAGAATATGTCTTTTTCCACACGCAATTGAGGAATAGCTTCTTCCCAAAAATCTGTAGGGACACTTCCAGCTACATCACAGCGGAATCCATCTATATTTTCTTCGTTGATCCAATATTTCATGTCAGCAATCATAGCTTTACGCATCTCTGGATTGTTATAGTTGAGGTCAGCTACATCTTGCCACCCTACAGGGTTTCCATTATCGTCAAGTGGGTCTGTGATTTCACCATCTCTATTTTTAGTATAGAAATCGGGATGTTCTTTTATCCAATGGTGATCCCAACCGGTATGATTTGGCACCCAATCCAATATAACCCAAAGTCCATGCTCATGTGCTACTTTGATCAAATTTCTTAAATCCTCTTTAGTCCCAAAATCGGGGTTAACACCTCTGTAGTCAGAAATTGAATAGTAGCTTCCCAAGTATTTTTTGCGTTCATTTTCGTCTTCTATTTCCGAAGTAAACTTGTTGCCGGTTGCTTTTCTTTTGGTTTCAGAAATAGGGTGTACCGGCATAATCCATAAGATTTTTACTCCTAAATCTTTTAAATGGGGTATGTCTTTGGTAAATTCATTAAAGGTTCCTTCTTTTGAATATTGTCTGATATTGGCTTCGTAGATAATGGCTTTTTCAATGTCATCATCGTTTACTTTAACGATTTCAGGTTTAGCCGTTTCTTTTCCTTTTTTTTGGTCTTTGCATGCGCTCAGGGTCGTAAGTGTTAAAATTATGATCATTATTTTTTTCATGATATTTAATGGTTAGAATTTTATTTTTACTCGTTGGCTGTCTTTAAATAAATAGACAGGAATCATCAATTTTCCGGCATTATCATCTCTTTCGTATGCAACTTTTTTACCATTCACTTTCACTTTTTTAGGTGGTTCGTAAAATTTATTGATGATCAGGGTCCACTCTTTATGGTAAGTTTTGTAGTGCTCACCAATTTCAGGATCTATTTTGATATTTAGGGTATTCTTTTTACTTGTTGCTTTGAGATGCATTATTTCATAAGCATTTTTTTCATAAGCTTGTGGTGTTTCCCCATCGTCATGGTAGATCATACTTTCAGTTTCACTATTTGGACCTTTATAAAAATAGAGAAGTTTTAAGGTGCTTAGATCATAAGTGCCTGCGTGTCTTATATTATCTCCAAGGGGAATAAAACTACCACTTTTGACAAAAGTAGGGATGTGATCTGGTTTTAAGTCAATGGGAATTTCTTTACCACCAACGTATGTTCTATTTGAGTAAAAATCTACCCAGTCATTTCCCTTTGGGAAATACACTTTTTGTGCTGTAATACCCGGTTCTGTTACCGGCGAGATTAAAAAATCATCACCCCAAAGATAAGCTTTGTCATAGGTGAGAAGGTCTTTGTTTTCTTTTTCATTAAAGAAAAGAGGTTCCATTAAGACTTTTCCGGATTGGTTGTTTTTAAAAGCTATAGTGTAGATATATGGCAGTAAATTATAACGGAGTTCAATAGATTTTTTTGCGGAAGCTTTAGTTTTGTCATCATGAAAAACGGGTTCAGAAGCGATGTGTTCCTGTGCATGTGGACGGAAAAGAGGTTGGAAAACACCATACTGCAACCAGCGTGTGTACAATTCAGGGTCAAAAGTTTCTCCTCCGGCAAATCCTCCCAGATCAGAATGCATATAGGCAATACCTTGCATGCCCATTTGTAGCGATAATTGTGGTTGAGGTTTGAGCCCACCCCAACTACGACTTACGTCTCCTGTCCAGGGAATCAATCCATAGCGTTGGGAACCAGAATAACCTGCACGCATCAGGATAAAAGGCCTTTGATCAGGGAAATCACGTTGGTAGCCTTCATAAATAAGTCTTGCCCAGTCATGTCCATAAATGTTGTGTACTTCATCGGCTTTGCCGGTAAAGTGATAAGTATCTGACGGATGTACTTCGGGCTCACCTAAATCACCCCACCAGCCGCCTACACCTTTTTCAGTGAAGTCTTTGTAAATATTCCAAAACCATTTTTCAGCGTATGGCTTATAGATGTCTATGAGACCTGTATTACCAAAATAAAAATCCCAGGTTTTGGGTTTGCCATATCTATCGGTTGCGAGGACTTTTCTATATACAGCTTCATTCCACTTTTTTGATGTGGTTAATATAAAAGGTTCTGTTACTAATATGGTTTTTACACCCTGATTCTTAAAATCATCCATCATTTTATAGGGAGTTGGAAATGAATCTCTATAAAATTCTAAATTACCCATATGGTTGAATATATCTTTCCCAAACCAATATATATCAATAATGACAGCATCTAATGGAATACCTTCGTCAAAGAATTTCTGTACAGTTTCTCTGGTTTCTTTCTCTGAATGGTAACCAAATCGGCTGGAGAAGTTGCCAAATGCCCAGCGTGGAGGCAAGGGTTGCCTACCTGTGAGTTGGGTAAATTGGTCAATTAATTCATCCCAATCGTCAGTAGCAATGACCTGATAAACTAATCTGCCGGAGATGGTTTCGTAAACAACGGTGTTGTTTTCTTTGCTGTCTAAATCTAAAAATCCAATTGGAGCATTATCAAAATGAACTGCAAATATTTTGGAAGATAAAAATAGTGGCATGGTATAATTCATCAATTCAGAGTGGGTTTCATAGCCGTAGTGTGCTCTGTTGTACAATTCTAGTTTGTTGCCTCTTCTATTCATCCCCAATACCCGGTTACCGCCACCATACAAAACATCGTCTGCACCAATATTCAATTCAATATTTTTATGTTTTTCACTGATGAAAAAGCCTCTTTTTTCTGATAAAAACTCTTTACCATCTTTTATATAGGCTATTTTAAATGGCGATTTGTAAATAAGAACTTTTATCTTTTTTGTAGCGAATACGATATGGTCTTTATTGCTATGACATTTTACTTTTTCTGTTTGGGTTAAAATGACAGCATGTGAATGATCATTATATTTTTCCCCTGTAGGGATAAAAGCTGTTTCGACTATTTCATCCGTATAAGCTTTGATCTTGTATAAACCATCATTGGTGTTGATTTCGAGAACATTATTCTCAAAATGATAATCTATAAAAAGTCTGTCCGGATTTTGTCCAAGCAAAATAAAATGGAATAAAAAAGCCGTAAATAGAAGGTTAATTTTCTGTTTCATGTGTTTATTATTTTGTTTTTTTTATAGGTAATCATGAATAGATTTCAAGATAACCAGCATACTCAAATCTCTGTGTGTAAAAAAAAATATACATGGTGGTTTCATATGTCTATAAATATGATTTGTTTAAGGATACACACAAGCCTCGCAGAGAGTTGAGTGGAATTCGCAAATGGCTAATCATCTGTATGAAAAAAAATTCTGTACAAGTTACATTATTTTGTCAAATAAATAATTTTTGGTGTTTTTGGTCCAATAATTAATTTATTACCAACAGTGATATTTTTATTGGTTATGATCTCTTTCCCTTCGGTAAAATTACGAATTCCTTCATGATACCTATTCCAATCCAGGCTATGAGGTTTTAAACTGTTATTTAAGATGACCATGACGTTTTCGGAATCGTTATATCTAAAATAAACATACACATTATCTAGAGGGACAAAATGCAATGTTTTTCCTGTATGAATAACTGGATTTTCTTTACGCCAATTGAGTAATGTTTTAGTAAAGTCAAAATAAGCAGCTTCTTGTTCGCTTCTTCCAGAGGCAGTAAAAGCATTATGATCATCTCCTTTCCAACCACCGGGAAAATCTTTTCTTAAGTCTCCGTCGCCATTGGCTTTGTCACCACGCATTCCTATTTCATCAGCATAGTATAATTGCGGAATACCTCGGATGGTAAGAATTAAACTTAAAGCGAGTTTGTATTTTTTGAGGTCTCCTTTAAAGTGTTCATTGATACGCGTCATATCGTGATTACCCAAAAAAACCAATAAGTTATTGGTGTCTGCATATAGAAAATCATTAGCAAAATTCATGTAGGCTTTAAAAAGGCCATTGTTCCAGTGCATTTCATCTTCATTAAACATTGAGGGGATAACATCATTTAATGTAAAATCCATCACTGAGGGACAGTAAGAGTTAAAGCTTTCAATGGCACCGATAGGGCTGTCTTTTTGCCAATAGGCATTTTGAGCTGTTTGGTGCATCCATACCTCTCCTACAATATTGAAATTAGGGTATTCATCCATGATAGCTTTAGTCCATTCGGCGATGGCCCATTTGTCGTTATAAGAATAGGTGTCTACCCTTAATCCGTCCAAATCAGCGTATTCTATCCACCAGATGGCATTTTGTTTTATATATTGAAGTAGCAAAGGATTGCTTTGATTCATATCGGGCATACTTGTGTCAAACCATCCGTTTTCGCAGGCTTTGGTGTCATAAGTTGAAGCATTTAAATCAAATTGTGTACTCATTCTGTAGCTACTACGTTGGAATCCTTTTTCGCCATTTTCCCAATAATGAATCCAATCTTTAGTTGGCAAATCTTTGATCATCCAATGTTTGCTTCCCCAATGGTTAGTCACATAATCCATGACGAGTTTCATGTCGTTTTGGTGTAATTTAATGGCCAAATCACAGTAATCCTGATTGGTTCCAAAACGCGGGTCAATTTTATAGAAATCACTTTGCGCATAGGTGTGATAGGAATAGATAGGTTCTTTATTTTCCAAGAGTGGTGTACTCCATAAAGCGGTTACACCCATTTCTTTTAAATAATCTACATGGTCTATAATTCCCTGAATATCACCACCATGCCTTCCTCCTTGTTGCGCTCTATTAAGTTTTTCGACCAATTCGGGATGGCTATCATTTTTAGGATTACCATTGGCAAAACGATCAGGCATTAACAAATACATCACATCACTACTGTCAAAACCTTTGCGGTAACGAGAATTTTCTTTTCGGTTTTTTAATTCGAAATTTTGGCTTTCCAACTTTCGGCCATCTTTATAGAAGTCCAATTGGAGCATGCCGGGTTCCAAACCTTCCGTATCTATATTGATAAACAGGTAGTTTGGATTTTCAGTTTTTCTGAGATTTAAAAGTTTGGCATTGGGAATTTTCACATCATAAGCGGCTATATTATTCCCATAACATAGTATTTGTAGTTCTGTTTGATGCATCCCGGCCCACCAGAAGGGTGGTTCGATTTTTTCAATCTTTTGTGCATAGGTATTTAGAACAAAGAGAAATAGGAATACAATATGTATTTTATTAAGATGGTCAACCAGTTTTTTTTCAATCATTTGTTTAAAGATTTATTTTTTCACCATTTAAAAATAGTGTAATTTTTTTATCTGACAGATTTGTAATCTTAACTTCTTTATGACTTTTATAGATTTCCAAAATAGCCCCGCGATATTTCACTTTAAAAGCATAGGATGTCCATTCTTTTGGAATAATGGGCTTAAAGGACAATTCATTATTGAAGTTTCGCATACCGCCAAAACCTTGCACTACTGATAACCAGGTACCGGCCATACTGGTTATATGCAGACCTTCATCTACTTCATTATTATAGTCATCCAAGTCCAGGCGGGCTGTACGTAAGTATAACTCATAAGCCTTGTCAATATTATTGATCTTAGAAGCTACGATGCTGTAAACACAAGGGGAAAGGGAAGATTCATGAACTGTCAAAGGTTCATAATAATCAAAATGATTTTTGATGGTATCTGTATCAAAATGATTTTCAAAGAAATACATGCCTTGTAAAACGTCTGCTTGTTTGATGTAACATGAACGTAAAATTCTATCCCAAGACCAGTTTTGATTGATGGGCCTCTCTGAAGCTGGCAATTGATCTACAGGTTTAATTTCTTTATCCAAAAAACCACATTGTTGTAAAAATAAAGGACGTTCTTTGTCTTGTGGGAAGAACATGTTTTGGGCAATTTCCACCCATTTGTCTAGTTCTTTATCTTGCCAATTTACTTTTTTGACGATGCTTTGAAAATCATCCGGATATTCTTTTTTAACCTTTTTTATATTTTCTGCAGCATAATCCAAGCACCATTTGGCTATATAGTTAGTATACCAATTGTTATTGACATTATTTTCATATTCGTTTGGACCTGTAACACCTAGCATTACGTAGGCTTTTTTAGCTTCGGAATAATTGACTCTTTGTGTCCAAAAGCGTGCTACAGCGATTATCACTTCCAGGCCATATTCAGGGATGTAACTGTAATCTCCGGTATAGTTTACATAATTGTAAATGGCATAAATGATAGCACCATTACGGTGGATTTCCTCAAAAGTGATCTCCCATTCGTTATGGCATTCTTCACCATTCATAGTTACCATGGGATAGAGTGCTGCGCCATTTTTAAATCCTAATTTGGCTGCATTTTCTATGGCTTTTTCCAGATGGTTATAGCGATAGATCAATAGGTTCTTGGCTACTTTTTTTCGCTTGGTACTCAGATAGAATGGAATACAATAGGCTTCAGTGTCCCAATAAGTGCTACCACCATATTTTTCTCCAGTAAAGCCTTTAGGACCAATATTCAGACGTGCATCTTTGCCGGTATAGGTTTGGTTAAGCTGAAAGATATTGAAGCGTATGGCTTGTTGTGCTTTGATGTCACCTGCTATCTTTATGTCGGATGTTTCCCAAATTTTTTCCCAATACTCAATTTGTAGTTTTAAAAGTTTTTCAAAGCCATAGTTTGCGGCTTTTTGGAGTGCTTCCTGCATGACCTGTTGAAGTTCACCTGCAGAATGATTCATCGTTTGGGTATAGCCGGCATACTTATAAAGGCTTAATTGCTCACCTTGCTTAACATCAATTTTATAATGATGCTTGATTTTTTTTTCAAAAACTTGCGATTGGGGAGTCAATTCTTGTTTTTCACCATTAACATACAATATGGATTTCATTCCGGTACAGACCTCAAATTTTGTTTTTAAAGTTTCTGACAGGATATAGGCTTCATCCTTTTGATCCTTGATATCCAGGATTTTCCAGAAAAACTCATCATAATTGGCATCTTCATTTACAATCCCTCCGTCAAGATATGGGATGAGTTCAATACTGCCTTCAAAATTTAGAGCTTCCACTTGATACTGAATAGCACCTATCTCTTTAATGTCAAAACTCAAAAAACGTGTACTCTCAATGCTAATTCTTTCCCCATTTGGCATTTCGCTTATAAAACTGCGTTTGAGCCAACCTTCTTTCATGTTCAATTCACGATAAAAGTTTTCTACTTTACAGGAGTTAATATCTAACACCTGTCCGTTGATTTTCACATCAATACCTATCCAGTTGGGAGCGTTCAAGACTTTTGCAAAGTACTCAGGATAACCGTTTTTCCACCAGCCTACGCGGGTTTTGTCAGGGTAATAAATACCACCTATATAACTACCTTGTAAACTTTCTCCGGTGTATGTTTCTTCAAAATTGGCACGTTGACCCATATAGCCATTTCCAATACTAAAGAGGCTCTCAGAGGCACTTACTTTTTCTTTATCAAATCCATTTTCGATGATAGACCATTCATCCGGCACGATATATATATTGTTCATTTTGTACAGTACTTAAAATAAAAACTTTTGTGATTACTTTTTCATATTTTCTTAATGAAATTGAGATCTAAAAAAGAAGTGTTTTCCAATATGAAATCAGCTTCAAATAAAACTTTTTTATCACCAATGCCAATACTTGTCATCCCTACTGAATTGGCTGCCTGAATACCGGCGACACTATCTTCGATTACGATACAATTAAGGGGGTGATATTGGAGCATTTCGGAAGCTATTAAAAAAACTTCAGGATCTGGTTTGGCTTTAGTGACGTGAGTGCCATCAACGATACCTTTAAATCTATGTATGAGTCCGAGCGTATTTAATATACGTTTAGCGTTTTTACTTGCTGAACCTAATGCATAAGGAATTTTTTCAGCATCCAGGTCATCCAAAAGTTTAGAAATTCCGGGAAGTATTTCTGACTCGTCCATATTTGAAATAAGGGAAAGGTAATGCTCATTTTTGGCTTTGAGCAATTGATCTTTCTCTTCCTGACTAAGCTTTTTACTCCCCATTTCAAGTATCTTTTCCAAAGACTGTATCCTACTGACTCCTTTCAATTGCTCATTGTCTTCTATAGTGAATTTAACACCCAAATCCGCTGCAATTTTCTTCCAGGCGATAAAGTGGTATTTAGCGGTGTCTACAATGACCCCGTCCAAGTCAAATATGATGGCTTTATTAGTTTTCATGTTTTATACTTTTATAGGATCGTCGCGATCAATAACTCTAGTTACTAATAAGGCAGCGATAAAAAATGAAACACCACTGGTAACCAATGCAAAAATGGGTTTACCACCATATAAATAAGTAACTAAAGGTCCACCAATCAAAGCATTGATAATTTGGGGAATAACGATAAAGAAATTAAAGATTCCCATATATACCCCCATTTTTTTGGCAGGAATTGAACCAGCTAATATAGCATACGGCATGGCTAAAATACTAGCCCAGGCAATTCCTACACCTACCATGGAGGCAATTAACCAATATTGATTAGGAGCAAAATAGATAGAGATTAATCCTATACCACCTATTATCAATGAAGTTGCATGTGTTTTCTTTCTGTTCAATTTTTTAGCGATGTATGGTAAGAAAAAAGCAAATATGGCAGAAATTAAATTATACACACCAAATATAATTCCTACCCAGTCACCGGCATCTTGATATGCTTGGCTATGAGTATCTGAAAGCGGCAATCCATATACATGACTAGCAATAGCTGGTGTTGTAAACACCCACATACCAAAAAGACCAAACCAGGAAAAGAATTGTACCCATGCTAATTGTCTCATGGTATCAGGCATTTTGGCAAAGTCTGTAAATATATCCAGGATACTTGATTTTGTTTCTGGTTCAATTTCTTCGGTATTCAATTCTTCTTGTATGAGCCTCATTTCTTCAGGCGTGTATTCTTTTGTGGTCAAGACAGTGATTAATATTGTAATGACCAATATGGCAGCTCCAATGATAAAAGATAGTATTAGACTGAATGGTACTTCACCTTCTTGAGCTACATTGCTGATGCCGAACCAATTTGTTAAGATATAGGGGAGCCAAGAACCAACAACGGCACCTATCCCGATCAAAACAGTTTGGATACTAAAGCCTAAAGTTCTTTGATCTGAAGGCATCAAATCAGCCACTAATGCTCTAAAAGGTTCCATAGCGATATTAAAGGAAGCATCCATAATCATTAGAAAGCCTGCACCTACCCATAAAGCAGGCAGAAATTGAGTAAACATATCAGCTTGAGGCATCAGGATCAAGCCAGTTGCAGCTAGTAATGCACCCACTAAAAAGTAGGGTCTTCTTCTCCCTAATTTTGTCCATGTCTGATCACTATAATGGCCAACAATAGGTTGCACTATTAAACCTGTAAGAGGAGCTACAATCCAAAACCAGGAAAGATTATGTACATCAGCACCAAAAATTTGAAGTATCCTACTGGCATTGGCATTTTGTAAAGCGAATCCCATTTGTATGCCGAGAAAACCAAAACTTAAATTCCAGATTTCCCAAAACCCGAGATGTCTTTTTTTCATGATAAAAGATTTTAATTAACATATAACTATAATACAATATCCCATTTTAATATAAAAAATATCAAAATGATAATATATATTATTAGCTATTGAAAGATAGCATAACTACCTGACAATCAATAAAATTGTTTTAAAGTAAAGTGAAAAGTTGTTAATTAAGTTTGCGCTAAGCTGTGCAAATATAAGAATAATTTTTTATTTGATTTTAAGTTGATTCTCTTTTGACCACATTTGTAGAAATCACATAGGTTTGGCCAAGGCTATTGTCCGTTTTGTTAAGTAGCTTGTTTAAAAGCATTTCTGCCGCTTTGGCACCCATTGTATATCCATGTTGCGCAATAGTTGTTAAGGTAGGGCTGGTATATTTTGAAATATAGCCATCTGTAAAGCCAATAACAGATAGTTCTTCTGGAATATTTATATCCAATTTTTTGGCCTCCTGGAGTGCAATAGCTGCGTACTTTTCATTAACGGCAAAGAGACCTTTCGGCCTGTCAGGTAATTTTAAAAGTTGGGCAATTTGCTGAGAGATGTCTTCTTTTTCGTTTATGTGTATGGTATAAGAATCCTCAATATTAATTTTATTTTCTTTGAGCGCTTTTCTATAACCTCTTTCTCGGTCATTTCCAACAGTTACATGAGGAGGAGTAGAAAGAATACCAATTTTTTTCAGACCATTTTCTATAAGGTGCATGGTAGCTTTATAACCACCGGCTACATCATCAACTACTACTTTATCAGTGTTAATATTGTCCGGAACACGATCAAAAAATACAATGGGGAAGCCCTGCTCCAGCAAATGTTCAAAATGACTAAAATCCCCTTTTTCAAAGGTTTCTTTGGCAACAGAAACAAGTAGGCCGTCAACACTTCCATTGGTAAGCATCTCAATGTTTTGTTTTTCTTTTTCCAGATTATCTTTTGACAGACAAATCATGAGGTTGTAATCTTTTTCATTGGCAACACTTTCTACACCATATATAACACGTGAGAAAAAATGATGTACTATCTCCGGCACTATTAGGCCAAGTGTCATAGTTCTTTGATTGCGAAGACTTAATGCCAGGCTATTGGGTTTATAGTTGTAATACTTGGCGTAAGCCTGAATTTTTTTTCGTGTTTCCTCACTTATCTCATGACTATCTTTAAGCGCTTTGGAGACGGTAGAAGGAGAAACATTTAAATCAGCGGCAATAGTTTTTATGTTTACTTTTTTGGACATTCAAAAATTTAAAAATCAAAAATACTAAAAAATAACCAGAAAAGTTGTCAACACGAAAACGTTTTCGGGATAAAACCTGTTAAATATCAATTTCTTATCTTAAATATTAAGTTAATTTTACCCATGTGTAAAGTGAATTAATTGTTAATTAAGTTTAGTTAAGTTTGTTGTGAAATAGAATAGTTAGTATCTGAACTAAG
>JANTFO010000014.1 GCA_024763365.1 Flavobacteriaceae bacterium | reverse complement strand
TTTAATGGGTCATATGTTATAGCCGTTTGATCATTTCAGTAGGTATGATGCTTATTCTCATGGCTATCTCATCTTCAAAATACTTAAATACCATTATGCAAAGATAAAATACTCAGTTATTTATACTAATTTATTTACCTAAATTTTAGGTTAAGTTTAGTTGGTTTAGAATCACTACTTTCAATATATAATAAAGGCCTCCGCAGTTCGTTAAAAACTTGGTATTACTTTTGTTTCGTATATTGCACCTATCAAAAATCATCTCATGAAAAACTTACTTTTTTTGGTTCTTTTCCTCAGTTCTCTTTCTTTTCTGGCACAAGAACTGATCAACCCGCCGGATCACATTAAAAGTATTCAATTTAGCGCTTCGGAAAATGGGGTATTTACCCCAATTGTAAGGCTGGGAGGACAATTGTATTTCTCTTTTGACGACTTGGAAGCGGATGAAAAAGATTACTATTACGAGATTAAACATTACGACAAAAACTGGCAAGAATCCGACTTGGTAAGTTCTGAATTCATCAATGGCTATAATAAAGAACAAATTCGGGATTACGAAAATTCCTTCAATACCCTGCAAGATTATACACATTACCAATTAAAGATTCCCAATAAATTTACCCAAATTAAAATAAGTGGCAACTATATCATCAATATTTTAGATGACTATGATGAGGTTATTTTTTCTCGTTATTTTATTGTTTATGAGCCAATTACTACTGTTGGCGTATCAGTCCATCGAAGCAGAGATGTCACCTTTATAGACTCTCAACAGAGTGTACAATTTATCATCAACCATCCTAATATGTTTATAAACAACCCCAAAGATGAAATCTACCCTGTACTCATTCAAAATGGTGATTTAAATACCCGCGTTAGTGGTTTAAAACCTCAATTTATACGCAATGAACAATTGATTTATAAATATGACGCAGAAACTTCTTTTTGGGGAGGTAATGAATTTTTGTATTTCGATTCCAAAGAGATCCGAATGGCTAATATGAATATCGCTAAAGTAGAAAACGGCCCGGATCTATATCACTCCTATCTCTATACCGATATCATACGTGCTTATGATGCCTATACCTATTACCCGGATGTAAATGGTAATTTCGTAATCCGAAATCTGGATGCTGACGATTCAACTATAGAAGCAGACTACACCTGGGTTCATTTTAATTTAAAAGCCGATGAGAATTTACTTAAAAAAAACATCTATGTCTACGGCAATTTCAACAACTATCAATTTGATGAAAATAATAAACTATCATATCATTCCGATACCCAAACATACGAAACAGCTATACTGCTCAAGCAGGGTTTTTATAACTATGCCTACGCCATCTTAAATGATAAAAATGAGATAGACTTAACCACTATCAATGGGAGTTTCGACGAAACGGAGAATGAATATCAGGTACTCGTTTATTACGCCAAATATGGTAGCCACTATGACAGTGTTATAGGCTATGGTACGGGTAGTTCAAAGAATTTGGAACAATAAAGGAAATGTTTTTAAATTTTCTGCTTCATTTTTTGACATTTTATTGTCTACACAAACTCAATAGGTGTTTATGAAATTCATTTAAATACGGCTTTTTCTACTGATTAAATAAGTTTACACTTACAACACGACTGTTTTTTAAAAAATTCGCAAAATTTTGACATTTACTTTTGGGTAAATTAGTAACTTTGTGCATCATTTTTTAACAATTAAAATTCCAGCTTATGTCCAACGGTTTTTACAAAGTTCCCAAAGCAGTCAACGAACCGGTACGATCCTATAAACCGGGTAGCGATGAGCAAAAATCGCTCTTGGCTATGTATAAAAAATTATACGCTCAAAAAGCAGATATTCCGCTATATATTGGAGCCGAAGAAATACGCACCGGTAAAACGGTATCTATGCACCCACCCCATGATATCAAACATGATTTGGGTGTTTTTCACCAAGCAGAGAAAGAACATGTAGAAAAAGCTGTTGAAACCGCTTTAGAAGCGCGGAACAAATGGTCGGCTACTCCTTGGCAAGACAGAGCTGCGATATTTTTAAAAGCTGCAGAATTACTTGCCGGGCCATATCGTGATAAGCTCAATGCTGCAACTATGATCGCCCAATCTAAAAATGTTTTTCAAGCAGAAATTGACTCGGCTTGTGAATTGATAGATTTCTTTAAGTTCAACGCAGAATTCATGACAGATATTTATCAAAACCAACCCGAATCTGCTCCGGGTATCTGGAATAGAAGTGAATACAGAGCCTTAGAAGGATTTGTATATGCTATCACACCTTTCAACTTTACTTCCATAGCAGGTAATCTACCGGCTTCTCCGGCTATGATGGGTAATGTTGTAATATGGAAGCCTGCTAGAACACAAATGTATTCGGCACAAGTAATTATGGAAATTTTTAAAGAAGCTGGTCTACCTGACGGTGTCATCAATATGATCACCGGCCGGTCTTCAATGATTACAGAAGTAGTTATGAAACATCCGGAATTTGCAGGTGTACACTTTACAGGCTCCACCCAGGTATTTAAAAGTTTCTGGAAATTGATAGGTAACAATATGGAAACCTATAAATATTATCCACGCATCGTAGGAGAAACCGGAGGAAAAGATTTCGTTTGGGTTCACCCAAGTGCTAAAGTACGTGAAGTAGCAACCGCTTTATCAAGAGGCGCTTTTGAATATCAGGGCCAAAAATGTTCTGCTGCTTCCAGAGCTTATATTCCTAAGTCAATGTGGCATGATCTCAGAAATGAATTGGAGAGCGATCTTAATTCTATGAAAATGGGTAGTCCCGAAGATACAAGCAATTTCATCAACGCTGTAATTGACCAAGCTTCTTTTGAAAACCTTACCGGATTTATAGACAACGCCAAAAAAGATGAAGATGCTGAAGTGATCATTGGTGGAGAATATAGTGATAAAGTAGGTTATTTTATCAGGCCTACTGTGATCCTAACAGAAAATCCACATTATATTACCATGGAAGAAGAATTATTCGGCCCGGTATTGACGATCTATGTTTATGAAGATAACAAATGGGAAGAAACTTTAGATCTGGTAAATAATACCAGTCCGTATGCACTGACAGGTGCCATCTTTAGCCAAGATAGGTATGTAATCGATCTCGCTACCAAAAAGCTGGTAGATGCTGCAGGGAACTTTTACATCAACGATAAACCTACCGGAGCAGTAGTAGGCCAACAACCTTTTGGCGGCGCCAGAGGATCAGGCACAAATGATAAAGCAGGTTCTGTATGGAATCTTCTAAGATGGGTTAACACCCGAACTATCAAAGAAACTTTTGATCCGCCAAAAGATTATCGTTACCCTTTTTTAGGTTAAAAAAATAACTTATAAAAAACACCAAAAGCAACAAATATTTAGTCCCTTTGGTATAAAATACACCCTGACATTTTTTAAAAAAGTCAGGGTGTATTTTGTATGTATTCTATACTACACATAACAAGTATGTGAATATAGGGTATTATTCTATTAAAAGCTTGGCATTTTTTGTATATTTCCCATTGGAAAGTTGTAACATGTATACGCCTGAAGGTAGTTGAGAAACATCCAATGTTATTTTATTTACTCCTCTCTTGATATTATAATTAACAAGTCTTTCTCCTAGATTGTTATAAATTATAATAGTAATATTTTTAGAAAAATAAAAAATATTGGAAGGTTCTATAACTATAGACTCATTTGCAGGATTAGGATAAATATGAATTTTATTCAATTCCATTTCAGAAACATCAGCGTTAGGATCACAGGTATAGGTAGTAGGTGGCACATCAGCTTGAACAATCTGTAAAGGCATTTCCGGTGCGTCAACAGGTTCAGGTATGAGGTCTTCAATCATCAATTGGGCTTCAAAAGGGAAGGTGGAAGGTAAAAACTGACGGTTTTCACAAGCATTAATTTTATTGGGTTGAGTTTTAATGAGCTCTGTCTCAGTTAATGTATGCGTAAGTCTAGTTCTGTAGCCTGCATGAAAAAAATCTGATTTAACACACATAATATCAGGATAATATATTAAAGGCATTGGGTTTGTTTGCCAAAAATTAAACTCGTCAGAACCGGGTTCTGAATGAGGGACTAAATATTGATAATGAGGAGGAAATGAATTGGTAGATAATGCATCAAATTCATAATTAATTAAGTTAGAAACACCTGTTTGATTATTCCCGACGTTATCTACCCAAGTTTCATATTTATCATATCCGGAAATCAACAAGTTGGGAAAAGCAATTTCATCTAATGTAAACCCATATTTTTCATCATCGTCACTATTAAAACCTACCCAAGACTGTGGAAGATTTATAACGCCTGTAGTATCATCAATAGCCGTAACACCAAAATATTTTGTGTCTTCATAATTACACAATGTATAAATCTGGTTTCCACCTGGATCAAAATAAGCATCTACACCTAATTCACCTACAGTATTTCTTGCATAGCTGGCATTCCACAAAGGAGTCCCATTAAAAGCAAACTTCGTAGCTAGGACACTTTGATCATTCATGCCCGAGACGAATCCTGTACAAGCACCGGTTAAAAAATATCCAGAATTGGTTTCTACCACATGATTAGCCATATCAAAATCGGGTGGGTTTACTATAACATCATCTACGGTATTGCACCATACGGTATTCAAAAGTGGATCGACATGTAAAATGAAACCCATATTAGAAGCTTGTGTACTCAGGTTGTATACATCACTGACAAAACCGGCTACTACATAACCTGTTTGTGAACTAGAAATTATATGCAAACCTCTGCTATGATAAGTACTTAAAAAAATATCATATAAATTTCCTTTAATGAACATACCGGTATTATAATCAAATTCTGCAATGAAAGCTTTATGGTAGTTTTGTCCAGTAAAAATGTCAATAGAGCCTGTCATAGCTACAATGGGTTCTTCATCTTTAATAACAATATCAAAACACCTGGCATTTTCTAACTCCATATCACTATACTTATTAAACCAGACTATAATTCCGGTATTAGTGACACGCATCAAAAATATTTCATGCATATTCATACCGGCATCAAATAAATTACCAGCTACTAAAAAATCATTACTACCATCTGGAATGGGCTCAATATTAAGGTCATGTAAATGTTCAACTTGGCTGCCTTTTGTAACTTGAAAAGGTACTTGACCCCAAAAGGAAAAACCAGTAAACAAAGTTAAAATGAGTAATATCAATTTTGTTCTCATTAGTTATAAATTAAAGTCTTGCCTACTCTGTTTGCTTTTCGGCATTCGCATTTTATATTTAAAAATGTCTTATTTTCTTATAACTAAAACCTTCACCAACTTTCAAAACCCCAACAAATATAATTATAAATAATTTAATATCAAATAGATAGTTGCAGTTTTCTGTTTTTAATAAACTATTATAAACTTTTAATAATTAAGAACTTCTTTACAAAAAAGTTTATTATTTTTACTCAAATAAACAACCCATAAATTCAACACAAATGCGCAATTTCTTTTTACTTCTCATATTTTTAAGCATATACAGTAAAGCCCAAACACCCGGTGAAATTGGCCCGGTTACAAGTATTCTTTCTTATGAAGCCTTCCAAGGTTATGATGAAGCTCAATCCTTTATAGGAGAAGGCGAATATCAAATTTACTATGACAATATAAACGGTTTTTTAGATAAAATCCTAATCATTACTGATGGTTTTGACCCAGAAGATGAGCTTTCACTTTCCGAAATGTACAATATGTTAACTTATGGTGATCCTTCACAAAATATGTTGGACATTTTAAGAGATCAAGGGATTGATGTGGTTCTTTTAAATTTTCCCACCTATGTTCGCAGTGAAGATGGAGCCACTATCAATGGAGGGGCAGACTACATTGAAAGAAATGGCCTTATTTTAGTCAAATTAATTGAAAATTTAAAAACACAACAAAACGGAGATACGCCATTTGTAGTTTTAGGACCTAGCATGGGGGGATTAGTAACCAGATATGCTTTAACTTATATGGAAGATAATATGCTCGATCACAATACAGCCTTGTGGATTTCATACGACTCACCCCATCGTGGTGCTAATGTGCCTATGTCATTACAATATGCTGTAAATTACCTAGCCGAAGTTAGCGATGATGCAGACATGCAGGCTTTGCGTGATATCAGACTAAATAGCACTGCAGCAAAACAGATGTTGCTAGATCATTACGCTGCTCATTTACAAGGCGGTTCCACTTATTTACAAGATACCAGTTTACAATTACCTATACCCGACACTTTTAGAAATACATTTAACGCGACAATGGATGCTTTAGGCTTCCCTTCTCAATCTAGAAATATCGCTATTATAAACGGAAGTTTAGATGGGATATCTGTAGAAAGTCCGGGTGTAACAATGTTAGATACTTCCTTTGATTTTGGTAGTGGCATTGGTGCGGACATTATACTACATTTTACACCTGATGCAAACACAAACAATTACGAAATAGATTATATACAACCCACTTTTGCAGGTGTACCTGTCGGTGATGCCTTTTATGCTTTTTCCGAAAGCCCTTCATTCACTGCCGGATTAGACTCTGCACCGGGAGGCACTGTAATTTTTGAAAGCTTTTTTGGGCAAGATCCCTCTCCATTTGAAGAAGATTTTCTGAATGCTTTACAAGTAGAAAGTTTTTCTTTTATTCCCACCTTAAGTAGTATGGCTATTGATGAACAAAACTGGTATAATAGTGTTGACGGGAGTGAAAATAATCCGTTTGATGACTATATAGGTGGAAATGACAATGAACCCCACATGACTTTTCATGAAGATTATGCCGGTTTCATATATCAGGAAATCATGAATGTACTATCAATAGATGAACAACAAAATTTAGAAAATTCTATAAGTGTAATTAATCCTGTTGATGATTTTATCAAATTTAATATTTTACAAGATTTCAATACACTTATGGAAATCCAATTATATAATCTGAATGGACAAATGATTTCAAAAAGCTTAATATCTGGAAATTCCGGAGCATATCAAATTCTTGCCCCGAAAAAAACGGGTGTTTATAGCATGGTAATCAATATTGAAAATAAACAAATTATTGAAAAAATCTTAGTACGTTAAATAATGCTAAATCTACTATGCGCGCATAGCAAATTAGGTTTTTTTCTGTATATTTGTTGACATGATTGAAAAATCAACATTTAATTAGTTAAAATTCATTTTTTACGATAGATATGAAAATATTAGTATGTATCAGCAGTGTTCCTGACACTACTTCAAAGATTAACTTTACAGACAATGACACCCGGTTTGACACTAATGGTGTTCAATTTGTGATCAATCCACACGATGAGTATTCACTGACTCGCGCCATGTGGTTCAAAGAAAAACAAGGTGCCAGTGTAACGGTAGCCAGCGTTGGTGAAGCTGCTGTTGAAGCAACTTTAAGAAAGGCTTTAGCTATAGGTGCGGATAATGCTATTCGTGTTAATGCCATAGCTACTGATGGCTTTTTTGCAGCACAACAATTAGCTGCCATTGTTAAAGAAGGAGGTTATGATCTGGTTATGGCAGGTAGAGAGTCTATTGACTATAACGGTGGCATGGTTCCGGGAATCTTAGCTACCTTGACCGGTTATCATTTTGTCAATGCAGTCAACGGACTTGAAATTGATGGAGATATTGCCAGTGTTACCCGTGAAATAGACGGTGGTAAGGAGATCCTTTCAGCAAGTTTACCTTTATTAGTAGGATCTCAAAAAGGTATCGTTCAAGAAAGTGACCTGAGAATACCCAATATGAGAGGTATCATGATGGCTCGTAAAAAACCTTTAGAAATAAAAGAGCCTGTAGAAGCAATAACGGCTACAAAAGCGGTAAAATTTGAAAAACCGGAAGCAAAATCCGATTGCAAAATCGTAGAAAGCGTTGATGAATTGGTCAATCTTTTACACAACGAAGCCAAAGTAATTTAATAATCTCAAGTTTAAGTTTAATGTTATAAGTAAATACTTCTAATTTCTTACTTTAAACTTTAAACTTTTAACTTTAAACTTTTAACTTTTATAAGACATGTCAGTTTTAGTATTTGCAGAATCCTCAGAAGGAAAATTTAAAAAAGTAGCGCTCGAAGTTACTTCATACGGTAAGAAATTAGCCGAACAAATGCAAACCAATCTTGTCGTTGTTACAGCATTTGTAGAAGATATAGACCCATTAGCCAAACACGGTGCAGAGAAAATATTAATCGGAAATCAAGACAGTTTAAAATCATCTGATGCCATGATTTGGGCAGACTTTATTGTGGCAACCGCTCAAAAAGAAAATGCAGAAGTCATTGTTATAGATTCCAGTGCCAACGGCGCATTTGTGGCTCCTTTGGTAGCTGCTAAGTTACAAGCCGGATTTGCCTCTAATGTCGTAGCCTTACCGGAATCACTTTCTCCATTTACCGTTAAAAGAAAAGCATTTTCTAACAAAGCTTTCAACCACACTACTTTTGAAACAGACAAAAAAGTCCTGGCAGTAGCTAAAAACTCTTTTGGATTATTTGAAAATCCGGTTCAACCTGAAACTGAAACATTCAACCCTGCGTTGGGAGAAGGTAAAATAACCAGAACGGCACTTGATAAAGCACAAGGCAAAGTAAGTATTGCCGATGCAGATATCATCGTTTCCGGTGGGCGCGGATTAAAAGGACCTGAAAACTGGCATATGGTAGAGGAATTAGCCGATGTTTTGGGCGCTGCCACAGCATGCTCAAAACCTGTATCTGATTTAGGATGGCGTCCTCATTCCGAACACGTTGGACAAACTGGAAAACAAGCTGCTTCCAATTTATATATAGCCATTGGTATTTCAGGAGCTATTCAACACTTAGCTGGGGTCAATTCATCAAAAGTAAAGGTTGTGATTAATACCGATCCTGAAGCACCTTTCTTTAAATCGGCTGAATATGGCATTGTTGGTGATGCATTTGAGGTAGTTCCTCAATTGACAGAAAAAATTAAAGCACTAAAAGCTGAAAATGCTTAATTTTTTATAAATTGTGCCAGTATAAAGGGCTGTCTGATTACGGGAAGTTTTGTCCCTTTTATCAGACAGTTTTTTTATTATTTGACAGCCAAATTCCATAGCAATCAGATATGAGTTTGATTAAATTAAACATCCGAGGAATATCCTATAGCCAAAGTAGGTCAGGAGCCTATGCCCTGGTACTCAAAGAAGCAGAAGGCAATAGAACCTTACCAATAGTCATTGGGTCATTTGAAGCACAATCTATAGCCATAGCTTTGGAAAATGAGATCACGCCCCCCAGACCATTGACACACGATCTATTTATTTCTTTTTTTAAACTTTATAATATTAAACTCAAACAAGTCATTATTCACAAATTAATCGATGGAATTTTTTATTCAAGTCTTATTTGTGAAAGAAATAAAGTAGAAGAGATCATCGATTCACGCACCTCCGATGCTATAGCCATTGCTGTAAGAATGGATACGCCCATTTTTACTTATGAAAACATTTTAGAAAAAGCCGGCATTGAAATGAAAAACGACGAGTTAATCCCTGATGAACAAAATCGGCCGGAAGAAGACGAAATTATTGAAGAACTCTTTGAAGAAATTGAAAATGCCGATACATCTCTGGAAAAATTGTCTTTGAATAATCTGAAAAAACAACTTAAAGAAGCTATAGAAAATGAAGACTATGAATTAGCCGCACGTCTAAGAGACGAAATCGAAAAACGAAAAAAATAATTATATGTCTAAATTTAAGCTTACAGCCTTACTCTTTTTATTACCCCTTATAAGTATTGCACAAGAAACTACTCAAGCAAGCATCATCCCCAGCCAGGGTTTTAGTATTGATTCCCTTTGGCGAGGAGTTTTAGGGATGATAGTATTGATTGCTTTGTCCTATTTGTTAAGTGCCAATAGAAAAGCCATCAATTGGAAAACAGTTGGTGCAGGATTATCAGGACAATTACTTCTGGCCATTGGCGTACTTAAAGTATCTTTTATCAGGGCTATTTTTGAATTTGTCGGAGAGATTTTTGTGCTAATCTTAGATTTTACCAGGGCCGGTAGTGAGTTTCTCTTTGGTGGCCTGATGAGTGTTGATAGTTATGGTTTTATTTTTGTTTTTCAAATACTGCCCACCATTATTTTCTTTTCGGCTTTAACATCTTTATTGTTCTATCTTGGTGTAATTCAGATAGTGGTAAAAGGAATGGCATGGTTACTTACAAAACTCTTGCACGTATCCGGGCCTGAGAGTTTATCTGTGGCAGGAAATATTTTCCTTGGGCAAACCGAATCACCTTTGATGATTAAAGCTTATCTGGAAAAAATGACCCGTTCAGAAATTTTACTTGTAATGGTAGGTGGAATGGCTACCGTAGCTGGTGGGGTCTTGGCAGCTTATATCGGCTTTTTGGGTGGTGATGACCCTGCTCAAAGAATTCTTTATGCCAAACACTTATTAGCAGCTTCCGTAATGGCTGCTCCAGGTGCTATTGTAATCTCTAAGATGCTATTCCCTGAAACAGAAAAAATTAATAAAGACTTATCTGTATCTCACGATCAAATAGGTTCCAATATCCTAGATGCTATTGCCAATGGAACTACAGAAGGCTTGAAATTGGCTGCTAATGTGGCTGCAATGTTATTAGTATTTGTTTCGTTTATTGCTATGATCAACTACATCTTAGGCTGGGTAGGAGATTGGAGCACTTTTAATAATTTCATTGCAGAACATACACCCTATGATAAGTTTTCTTTGGAAGCTATTCTCGGTTTTATTTTTTCTCCTATCATGTGGCTCATTGGGGTTGCCAAAGAAGATATGATGATGATGGGACAACTACTAGGTATTAAATTGGCTGCTAGCGAGTTTGTAGGTTATATCCAATTGGCTGACTTAAAAAATGTAGCCAATGCAACCCACCTCAACTATGAAAAATCCATCGTGATGGCTACCTACATGCTATGTGGATTTGCCAACTTTGCCTCTATCGGTATTCAAATTGGTGGTATCGGGTCTTTGGCACCCGGACAGCGTAAAACACTTTCTGAATTCGGCATCAGGGCTTTGATAGGAGGTTCGATAGCTTCTTTGTTATCAGCCACTATTGCAGGAATGATCTTGGGGTAAATAGATATGAGATATTTACTAGAAGAAAAAGTTTATACCTCATTAGTCTCGGTTCTCGGTTCTTGTGTCAAATTATAACTAAAACACATTTAATAATTTCTTTGTCCAATAATAATTTATGCACCAATATTTAGACTTACTAAAACACGTTAAAGAAAAAGGCATCCAAAAAGGCGACCGTACCGGAACCGGTACCCAAAGTGTACTTGGCTATCAAATGCGTTTTGACCTTTCAGAGGGTTTTCCATTACTGACGACCAAAAAATTACACTTAAAATCTATCATTCACGAGTTGCTTTGGTTCTTAAAAGGAGAAACCAATATCAAATATCTCAAGGAAAACGGAGTGCGTATCTGGGATGCCTGGGCAGATGAAAACGGGGATCTAGGGCCTATATACGGTTATCAGTGGCGTAACTGGAATGGAGAAGGCATAGACCAGATCAGTGAGGTGATAGAAACCATCAAAACCAATCCGGATAGTCGCCGTATGCTGGTAACGGCCTGGAATCCCTCTGTACTACCCGACACTTCAATATCTTTTGCTGAAAATGTGGCCAAAGGCAATGCTGCCCTACCACCTTGTCATGCTTTTTTTCAATTCTATGTAGCCAATGGCAAACTCTCTTGTCAACTTTATCAACGCAGTTGTGATCTATTTCTCGGCGTCCCTTTTAACATCGCCTCCTATGCCCTTTTGACGATGATGATCGCACAAGTTACCGGTTTGGAGCCCGGTGAATTCGTTCATGTGCTAGGCGATGCGCATATTTATTTGAACCATATGGAACAAGTGGAATTACAACTGACCAGAACTCCTAGAGCTTTGCCTAAAATGATACTCAACGCAGAGATTAAAAATATTTTTGACTTTACTTATTCCGATTTCGAATTGACAGATTATGACCCGCACCCGCATATCAGTGGGAAAATTTCGGTGTGATTAAGACAAATCCTGCCTGATCTTTTCAATCAAGTCATCTGAGGTTTTAAATAGTATGAATTCCCCATTTTTGATATAAGAAACATGCCCTGTTTCCTCTGAAACTACCAGGCAAAGAGCATCGGTTCGTTCCGTGATACCTACGGCAGCTTTATGGCGAAGTCCGAAACGTTTGGGTAGGCGGGTTTGGGTGATCGGTAATACTACCCGGGCAGCTGTTATGTAATTATTCTTGATAATAATGGCACCATCATGCAGGGGGCTATTTTTAAAAAAAATACTTTCCAACAAGGGCATACTTACCTGAGCATTTATGCTATCACCTGTATTTTTGACAAAATCCAGATTATTGGTCCGTTCGAAAACGATCAGAGCACCTGTTTTGGTTTCTCCCATCCTAAAACAAGATTCAATGATGCCTTCAACATCTGTTTCGATTTGAACTTCAGACCTCAGAAAACGTAACTGCTTAATAAAACTACGTTTGTTGGCGTAATTGGTAGAGCCCAACATCAATAAGAATTTTCGGATCTCCTGTTGAAAAACGATCATAATACCAACAGCACCCACCCCCAACAAAGCACCGAGAATGCCACTAAACATTTTAAGGCCTAAAGCCAAAGTAATTTTATAAATGATAAAAAGTAAAGCTATCCCCAGAAATATATTGATGGCCACCGTTCCTTTTACCAGTTTGTACACATAGTAGAGCAGCACTGCCACCAACACAATGTCAATGACATCTAATATACCAAGCTTGATAAAATCGAAAGGATTCATACAACTATAATTAGCGTAAAAATACAATAATTAATGAACTTCCACTGCCCCAAGTGGTTGGGACATTGAACCCATTTCAGTATCTTTTTGGCTTAAGCCCTGCGAATCAATAAACATTTCTTTGGGATCTAACGTAAGCTGTTCGGGTAATTCCGAAAAGATAGGTAACATATAACTCAAATATTCCTGAAAAGTCAGATCGGCAGAAAAATGCAATTGTATTTGCCCTTCCGGTAATGAATCCAATAAACTCATTTGCCAATTATCAATGGGAAAAGCTTTGTGATCCATCCAAAATTCTTTTTTGTCAAATTCCAAAATATAATCACATGAATCATTTTCAATCCATTTGCTTAAATCTCCTTTGGTAGTTTTGATAAATTCAACATTGACTATATCAAAAAGGCCTACCTTTTTATCTTTCAAATCAGAATAAGTAATAAAATCGGCCATACCTTCCTGACTATGAGGTGTTTTCTTGGCTCTCTTTTCTCTTACTAAATCAAATACAGGGACAACTTCTTCCATAGGCAATCTTTTGTCAATATTGATCAGCCAATGCGTAGTACCAATCAGGTTATTTTTATTTATCTCCGCTTTTCCGGTTTCGGCATCATAGAAAACCCATAGTTCAGAAAAGTTTTGTACCATAGGTATACCTGAGACTGCTACTTGAGGTAAATGTAATTCTTTTTTATTACAAGCAAAAAGCAACAGGAAAATAGAAAGAAATAATAGTTTTTTCATTTTAGAATATCTTGAATTAAGCTTTGCGAAGTTACACACTTTTATACATTTTCATCAATTTTATGACTTCTTTGGCTTCAATAACATCGTGTACCCGAAGTATGGATGCTCCATTGAGTAGTGCCAGTGCATGAGCCGCACTGGTGGCATGTAATACCTCTTCAGGATTACTATCTAACAGTTTATAAAGCATTGATTTTCTGGAAATACCCGCTAAAATGGGTTTACCTAAATCCTGAAATTCATTTAAATGCTTTAATAAGGCATAGTTGTGTTCCACACTTTTACCAAAGCCAAAACCCACATCCAATATGACATTTTTAACGCCCAATTTCTCCAACAATTCCACTTTTCTCTCAAAAAAACTTTTTACCTCTTGAACGACATCATCATATTGTGGATCTTGTTGCATATTCTGGGGCGTACCTTTCATATGCATCAGCACATAAGGCACCTGCAAGTCTGCAATCGTTTTATACATATTGGCATCCATACTTCCAGCTGAAATATCATTGATGATATGCGCCCCGGCTTCTATACTTTGACGGGCAATATTACTACGAAAAGTATCTACAGAAAAGGTCATATCAGGAAACTGCTTTACTAAAGCGCTTAAAACCGGTAGTAATCTTTGGGCTTCCTCCTCTTCACTCACCTCATTTGCGAATGGCCTTGATGAGTAAGCCCCCAAATCGATAATATGTGCCCCGGCATGGATCATTTCTTCGGTTTTTTGCAGCGCTTCCTCTGTACTATTATACTGTCCACCGTCATAAAAGGAGTCTGGGGTAAGGTTTAGAATCCCCATAATCAAAGGGGCATTATTTTGATAAAATTTTTGAAAGTTAAATTTCTCCATTCCAATGTGATTATAACAATGAGGCAAATTTAGTCATAAAGGATATAAAAAAAGCCTGAGAAACCTCAGGCTTAAATTAGTAGCGGGGACTGGACTTCCCGAAACTACTTCGCTTGTTCGGGACAGGCTTCTCGTCCTGTTTATTATTAAAATAAAAAAGCCTGAGGTTTCTCAGGCTTATTCTAGTAGCGGGGACTGGACTCGAACCAGCGACCTCCGGGTTATGAGCCCGACGAGCTACCTACTGCTCTACCCCGCGATGTATGTTTGTAAACTAATCACTAATTAGTTTCTTTATCTTTTATTAAAAGTGCCAAAACGGTAGGTACCCTGTCCCGCACTTGTTGCGGGATACTGCTCTACCCCGCGATATTGGAGGGCAAAGATATATAATTTTCTGCAACCGACAACTTATTATATAATAATATTACTCCTTTTCCCTATCTTTACCCAAAATCAAACAGATGAAAAAAATAGCCATTTTTTGCGGTGCCAGCGCAGGTTTTTCTGATGTGTATGCCAAGGCTGCAACTGAGTCAGGTAAGTTTTTTACTAAAAATAAGGTAGGTATCATTTTCGGAGGGGGAAAAGTAGGTTTGATGGGTGTCATAGCTGATACCATGCTTCAGAATGGTGGCGAAGTGATTGGCGTGATCCCGCATTTTTTAAGGCACGAGGAAGTGGAACATGACCGGGTGGAACAGATGCATGTTTCAGGAAGTATGAGCGAACGCAAAGTGATGATCAGTAAAATGGTGGATGGTTATATAGCTTTAGCCGGTGGTTTTGGCACCTTGGATGAGATCTTTGAAGCTTTAACCCTGGGGCAACTGGGCATTGAACAAAAACCTGTCGGACTCCTTAATACCAATGGTTTTTTCAATCCGCTATTGGCACAATTGGATCTAATGGTCAAAGAAGGTTTTCTTAAAATCGAAAACAGAAATATGCTATTGGTAAGTGATCATATTGAAAGTCTTTGGGAAAAAATGCAAAACTATCAGGCTCCTAAAGTCTCTAAATTAATTGAAACTACCGTTCAAAAAAAAGTTTAAAAAAGCCTTAATTGCTCCGGATCTAATCTTATAGCTGTAAAATCTTGTCTCGGTTGAACAATTCCTTGGTTTAACCATTCTCCGATTTCTTGGTCTGTTTTCAGGGCAATGGGCATACGTAACTTTGAGTTGTGTATTTCTCTCATAATACCTTCTGCTTCAGTAGTCAGTACTGTGTAGGTCTTAGTTTCATGGTAATATGAGTACAAACCTGCCAGTACGAAGAGTTCATCTTTAAATCCAATTTCATATTTAATTTTTTGTTTACCTCGATGTTGCCATTCATAAAAAGCGTTGACAGGGATGATACATCTGTTCTCTATATAATCTCTAAAAGCCGGTTTTTCATCAAGAGTCTCTATCCTGGCATTGAGTGTATAAGTCCTGTTCCAATCTTCATGAGCCCATTCCGGGATCAAGCCCCAGGAAATCATTTCTATAATATCAGTATTTTGGCTGGTAATGACAGGGGTTTTTGGAAATTCAAATGCATTATAATGTAGGGTAGGTTTGTATAATTCCGGTGCAACAAATTTTGCTTGAAATCTATTCTCTATACTTTGCGCGTCTTGACTCTGTTTGGTGTGAAAACACATTATAAGTCTCTAATTAAGTGTTTTACAATGCCGAGGCAAATCAGGGTATCATCCTCTTTAACAGCTATTGGCAGGTAGTCTTTGTTGTCTGCCATGAGTAATTTCTTTTTTTGATCATACCTTTTTACCGTATAATCTGTATTGTTAAATGATATGATAGCTATAGCATTGTGCTTGAGTTCTAAATTGGCTTTGACTACCAATATATCTCCTACTTGCAACGTGGGCAGCATGGATTCTCCCACAACTTTTACCAAATACGTGGCTTCCGGGTTTTGTAGATATTTTTCATCTAAACTTAAGGGGACTTCTTTAAAATCTTCTGCCGGGCTTGGGAATCCAGCTTGTACACCCTCTTCATAATATTTGACATATACACGCTCTCCTTCTATCCTGTAAGGAAGGTTTATTAATTCATCGCCAAACATGGGTGGTTTAATTATTTTCATCTTAAATTACTAATTTATTGCACTTCTAATAGTTCATTCCAGCTGGTGGTGTATCTTGGTGATAGTTTTTCCTGTCTCATCACCCAGGTTTTTTTAATATTCTGTCTGGCTAACTTTAATTTTTTTACGCCCAAATCTTTATTGACTTTATCAAGTGTTTGCATGAGTGCTTTGTGTTTTGGGTTTTCGTGAAAAAAAAGATTGTACTGCATTTCATTTTCCGGCATCAAATCTAAAACAATAACGCCTGCTTTTTTATACGCATAACCTTCTTTGTAAATAAGTTCTAAAGCTTTTATAGCATACTTACTCAATGTAATATCTGAGTTAGAAGCATAGGGCAATTTGACTACCATACTTCTACTGTACTGGGGCAGTTCTTTTCTATGGCCGTTGGTATGAACAAAAACCAAAAGCGCCTGGCAAACGGAACCCTGCCTTCTGAGTTTTTCGGCGCAACTGCCGGCAAAGGTGCTTACTCTTTCTTTTAGCTCCTCTATCTCGGTAATATTTTTAGCAAAGCTTCGGGTGGTGGCAATATTCTTTTTGGGTTTTACCTTTTCTAAGGACAAGGTAGATTTACCTTCCAGTTCATGTTTTAGGCGTAAACCCACGACGGAAAATTCTTTTCTTACGTAGTCATCGGGCAGTTGGGTAAAATCATAGGCTGTTTTTACCTGAATGGCGTGCAGTTTTTTACTGATTTTTCGTCCTATACCCCACACATCCTCAACCGGAAGCCACCGAAGCGCTTTGATTCTTTTTTCTTCAGTGTCAATAATATAAACTCCCTGTGTGCGATCTGCATATTTTTTAGCAATTTTATTGGCTACTTTAGACAAGGCTTTAGTAGGCCCCATACCAACGCTAATGGGGATTCTAGTGTATTGCATCACTTTATCCTTAATCTCTAATCCATAAGCTGTCAGGTTATAATTTTCGTAGCCTTTAAATTGTAAAAATGCTTCATCGATAGAATAAATCTCAATATCAGGAGTATAAGTGGCGAGAATGTTCATCACCCGATTACTCATATCTCCATACAAAGGGTAATTAGATGAAAAAACTTGTATGTTTTGCTCCTTAAAAATGGCTTTATACTTAAAAGCCACCGCGCCCATGGGGACGTGGGGTTTGGCTTCATTGCTCCTGGCAATCACACAACCATCATTATTTGACAAAACCACTACCGGTTTATCAATTAAGTCAGGCTTAAAAGCGCGTTCGCAAGAAGCATAAAAATTATTACAGTCTATCAGGGCGTACATGTCTACTAATAAATTATTGCTCAGAAAATCCTTTTGTTTAAACAAAATGGGTTGACCTCAAAATTACATATTTCTTAATTAAAACACTACTTGAAAATGTTAAGATGTGAATTCTAAATATTGTACAAAAAAACCACCCGGAAACCAGTTCGGGGTGGTTAGATTTAAACGTATAAAGAAATTTGAACTACTTCACCTCAAAAGTGATCTTGACATTCACACGATATTTTTCCACTTCATTATCATCTATAACCACACTTTGTGATTGTACAAAAGCAGATTTAATATGATTGACAGTTTTTGAGGCGTGTTTTATCGCATTCTTAGTGGCATCTTCCCAGCTTTTGTCGGAATCGGCCAATACTTCAATGACTTTTAATACAGACATAATTTTTGATTTAATAGTTAGTAAAAATTTTAAACTTTAAATATACTAAAATATATTTGCCATGTCAAATACTAATTTTTTAAAGTTCATATTAAGTTAATATTAGATAGATATTTAGCAGTAACTTTGTCATATAAAAACAAACTCTCAGTTCCTTATTTATGGAAAACATCTACTTAGTAATGCTTTCTGCATTGATTTTATTAGCCATTCTCGATTTAATTGTAGGCGTTAGTAATGATGCGATCAACTTTTTAAATTCCGCTATAGGCTCAAAAGTCATTTCCGTTAGAAACATCATGATCATTGCCAGTATAGGTATTTTTTTGGGGGCAGCTACTTCTAGCGGTATGATGGAAGTTGCCCGTAAGGGGATATTCGTCCCTGGGGAGTTTTATTTTAATGAGATCATGATTATTTTTATGGCTGTTATGATCACAGATATTTTATTACTGGATACTTTTAACAGTCTGGGATTACCAACCTCTACAACCGTATCCATAGTATTTGAACTTTTGGGTGCTGCCGTCATCATGGCATTGATCAAAATAAGTATGAATGAAGGGGAAAGTATGGCTCATATAGGTAAGTATATCAATTCTGCTAAAGCTTTGGAAATAATATTGGGCATATTACTTTCCGTATTAGTAGCTTTTACAGTGGGTGCCATCGTTCAATTCTTTTCCAGGATTATATTTTCATTTCAATTCCAGCAAAATAAAACGATCATCAATGCCATTTTTGGAGGTATTGCCGTTACAGCCATTACCTATTTTATTTTTATTAAAGGTTTGAAAGGTACAGAATATTACGGAAGTATTAAGGAATTTATCCATGGTAAAGAAGTATACATCATGTTTATCAGTTTTGCATTTTGGACATTTTTAGGTTTTGTACTAAATAAGTTGGTCAATTTGAATATTCTAAAATTCATCATTGGTATCGGTACATTTTCATTAGCCTTGGCTTTTGCCGGTAATGATTTAGTTAATTTTATTGGTGTTCCAATGGCCGCTTTAAATTCGTATCAGGCATGGCATAGTTCAGGTGTGGCAGCTACAGAATTCAGTATGGGTATTTTAGCTGAGAAAGTGCCTACTCAAACTTTATTATTACTAATGGCAGGAGGTATCATGGTCATCACGCTTTGGTTTAATAAAAAAGCACGTAAAGTTGCGGCTACTGAAATTAATCTCGCAAGGCAAAATGATGTCAGTGAAAGATTTCAACCCAATAACTTATCGCGAATCGTCGTAAGAGGTGCTTCTTTTTTAACAACCGGCTTAAAAAAAGTTTTTCCTGAAAAATGGATAAACTTTATAGACCATAAATTTCAAAAACCGGAAGTAACTGTTTCCAACGATCAACTAGATGAACTTCCGGCATTTGATATGGTTCGTGCTTCTGTGAATTTGGTTGTAGCAGGTATTTTGATCTCAATAGCTACCTCTTACAAATTACCATTATCCACTACTTATGTAACTTTTATGGTTGCAATGGGTACTTCTTTGTCAGACAGAGCCTGGGGTAGAGATAGTGCCGTATACAGGGTAGCCGGTGTATTTAATGTGATAGGTGGTTGGTTTCTGACAGCAATAGTAGCCTTTATTGTATCCGGAACTTTTACCTTTATCATTTTTAAAGGTGGCATTATAGCCGTCATTATATTACTTGTATTGGCTTTGACAACTATCATCTATACTACAATAAAACACTCCAGAGAGGTTAAAGCACAAAAAGATATTGAAATTGCTGAGCAAAAAGAGATTAAAACAATTTATGGTGTGTTAGACAAAAGTTCAGACCATATAGCTGGTGTAACACAAAGGGTAAACAAACTATATTCACATGTATTAACAGATCTGGCTTCAAACAGTCTTAACAAACTTTCAAAAACGCAAAAGCACGTAAAGAAAATGATGAATGAAGTGAATGATTTACGTAATAATGTATTTTATTTCATCAAATCATTGGATGAATCATCAGTTAGAAGTAGTCAATTCTATATCATGGTATTGTCTTATTTACAGGACATAACACAATCTATAGAATATATTGCAAACAGTAGTTTTGTACATGTCAATAATAATCATAAACCACTCAAGAAGGAACAGCTCAATGATCTTAAGATCATCGATGAAAAATTGACCGATCTTATGCAGCATATACAAACTGTTTTTGAAAATGATGATTATGACAAGCTCAATCAGATCAGCCTTAGTGAGGATATCATTTTAAGTGAGATATCTGAAATATTAGATAAAGAAGTTAATCGCTTAAGGAAAGATAAAAATAGTAGTAAACGTAATGCGACACTTTATTTCGGCATACTTCTGGAGACAAAAGACCTTGTAAATGCTTTAAGTAATATTGTAGAGCTCTATTATAAGAACTACAAAAAATACAAAGCAAATATTTCTCAAGATTAGGAAGTTACTGCCTTTTTAATTCTGGATAAAGCTTCCATAAGTTCTGATTTTGAAGCTGCATATGATAGCCTTATACAATTTGGTGTGCCAAAAGCCTCACCCGTGACTGTTGCTACATTGGCTTTCTCCAATAAAAACATGGCAAAATCATTAGCATTTTTTATATGATACCCATTGATGTTTTTGCCAAAATAATATGAAATATCAGGTAGAATATAGAAAGCTCCTTTGGGTTCATACACCTGAAAACCCGGGATCTCTCTTAAAAGTTTGGTTACCAAAATTTTTCGTTCTTCTAATGAATCAATCATATATTGAATTTTCTCTTTTGGTGCTTCCAAGGCAGTAATAGCTGCTCTTTGAGCAATACAATTGGTGCCGGAAGTAATCTGTCCTTGCATCTTGGTACAAGCTTCAGCTATCCACTTGGGCGCTCCTATATAACCTACTCGCCAGCCTGTCATGGCAAATGCTTTAGACAAACCATTTACGGTTATAGTTTTTTCATACATATCAGGGAAAGAAGCCATACTATGGTGATAGCCACAATAATTGATATGCTCGTATATCTCATCATAGATTACATATACCTGCGGGTATTGGACCAGCACATCTGCCAATGCCCGGAGTTCTTCTTTGGAATAGATGGCTCCACTGGGATTTCCAGGCGAATTGAGAAAAACCAGTTTGGTTTTGGGCGTAATAGCCGCCTCTAATTGCTCAGGTAAAATCTTAAAATGCTGATCTATTTCACTATGAATAATGACCGGTTCTGCTTCGCAAAGGTCAATAATCGCTTCATAACTAACCCAATAGGGTGCCGCTAAAATAGCTTCATCTCCGGGGTTTAATAATACCATGGCAGCATTGGCTAAGGACTGCTTGGCTCCGGTAGAAACCACTATTTGATCTGGGGTATAATCCAGATTGTTATCTCTTTTAAACTTTTTAGAAATGGCCTTTCTCAGATCCAGATAGCCTTCAACCGGCGTATAGGAATTATAGTTATCATCAATGGCTTTCTTGGCATCTTCCTTGATAAAATCCGGGGTATTAAAATCCGGTTCCCCCAGGCTTAAACTTATCACATCAACCCCTGACTCTTTTAATTCACGCGCTTTAGCCGACATGGCTATAGTCTGAGAAACAGGAAGCTTTTTGATACGATCTGATAATAAATACTCATTCATCAGCTATAAAATTTAAGCTACGAATATAAAGAAATTCAATACAAGCCAAAGAAATTTAATACCCTCCCCGGAAAATTAGCTTGGTAGTGATTTCAAATAAGCTCACAAAGACCTGTCTACCGACAAGCAGATAAGTCTAATGAGCACAGATTAAAAAGCTTATTTTTGCAAACATATATCAATTATTTTATGCAGCCAGATTCTATCAATTTAATAAACAAGTATTTCTCGGATTTAAGTTTTCAACAGCAGGAACAATTCAAAGCTTTACAAGAATTATATGCAGATTGGAACTTAAAGATCAATGTGGTTTCCAGAAAAGATATTGACCAATTGTACCTAAGACACGTTTTACATTCGCTGGGAATAGCAGAGATTATTCAATTTGAAGCTAATGCAAAAATTTTGGATGTAGGCACAGGGGGTGGATTTCCAGGAATTCCATTAGCTATTCTTTTCCCAGAAGCACATTTTACTTTAGTGGATTCTATAGGCAAAAAGATTAAAGTTGTGAAAGAAGTTGCTGAAGGTTTACATCTAAAAAATGTTCAAGTCATTCATACTCGTGTAGAGTCAATCCCAAAAAAGTTTGACTACATCATCAGTAGGGCTGTGGCACATATGGACACCTTTACCCATTGGACAAAAGGACGTTTGATTTCTAAGAGCATGTATAAGAAAACAGGTATCTATTATCTAAAAGGAGGTGATTTGACCGATGAACTCAAGAACTTTAAAAAAGCGCAAATCTTTGAACTAAGCAAGTATTTTGACGAAGCTTTTTTTGAAAATAAAAAAGTAGTTTATATTCCAGGGTAGTTCTCTGTATTCAGCACATAGTAGGCAGTAATCAGAATTAATACTGTGGACTGTAGACTAATACTACCTCCATTCAAACGTCTCCATCATCTGCATCATGTCATTTTTAAGGTATGAAACAGCCGGGAAAATAGAATCGTAGTTGGGTTTTACATCAAAGTATAATGCGGCCATCACTACATGATTTGTACTATCTGTTACATGAAATTGTACATTAGACGCACTCTGTCCCTGCACTTCAAATAAAACACCATATACATGCTGGTCCTCATTTTCAAAAGCTTGGGGAATGATTGCATCTGCTTTAATCGTATGTTTTGTAGTCAACTTATCTGCATCACTTAATAATTCTTTCAGGTTGTTTTTTACAGGTCGATAGGAAAGATGAATTTGAGCCTTTAAGTAAGGATAAGATATAACCGCATCACAAGAATTGGTAAACCGAATAGTACTCAATTTTGAAAGCCCGAAACTGTAAGGACAATTGCTGATAAAACGATGATATTCACTATCTGGATACGTCAAATGTAAATAAGATTTTGGCTTCGGTAAAACATCATCTTCACAAGAGACATTGACCCAAACCATAACAATTGCGAAAAAAAAGAACAAGACTCTTTTGTTCATAAAATACATATTTCCAAAAAAATTCTAAAATATTTCCTCTTTAGAAAGGCAAATCATCTTCAGGATTATCGACTGGCGGATCTATCGGTTTTGTTGCTTTTTTCTGCGACTGAGGTGTAACGGAAGAAGCCCCTTGATTTTCACTTTCTTTTTTATTAGTCAAAAAGGTAAGATCTCGTACATGAATTTCTGTAGTGTATCTCGTTTGTCCGTCCTCTCCGGTCCATTGTCTACTTTTGATACGCCCTTCACAGTATATCTTATCACCTTTTGTTAGGTATTTTTCACATATTTCTGCCAGCTTATTCCGCACCACTATATTATGCCACTCTGTTGAGGTTACGCGGTCGCCATCTTTATTTGTATAAGTTTCATTGGTGGCTAATGGAAACCTCCCGATAGAATTTCCTCCTTCAAAATAATGCATTTTTACTTCATCTCCCAGATGCCCTATGAGCATCACTTTATTTAAGGTACCGTTCATATTTTTACTTTTTTAAGACAACCCAAAATTAGTCATTTTTAAATTGTTTGAGAAAGTATTCTATAAAATTGTGTATAACTATCGGAAAAGGAAACTTTAAAATTTCCTTCCATGTGTAAAAGTTTTCACTTCCAATTTTTACATCATCAAGCTGTACGCTCCAAAAGTTGATACTTAGTTCCTGATGTGTTAATTTATGGCGAATAGGCATGTCGTGCAATCTTTCAATCTCAAACTTTTTAACCTTGATAAACTCCTTAATAATAGGATTTGACTTTAATGCTAATTCATCTACAATAGAATCTGTCTCGATAAGAAAAAATTCAAAAAGATTTTTCCAAATATCTTTATTTTCGCGTTTCTGAATATATACTTTCCCTGTTGCTGTTTCAAAAATTATATAATTGAAATAACGTTTTTTTACTTTAATTTTCTTTTTTTTAATCGGAAGTTGATCCTGAATTTTTTCTTTAAAGGCTACACAATTATATACCATAGGACAAGTTTGACATAATGGTTGATACACTTTACAATGTAAAGCACCAAATTCCATCAAAGCTTGATTGAATAATCCGGGATATTCCTTGTCGATCAAGTTCAAGGCTATTTCATAAAATTCCTTTTTGGCATTGGGAGCATTTATAGGGGTAAATATACCAAAATAACGAGCCAATACACGGTAAACATTACCATCTACCACAGGCTGTACTTCATTAAAACAAAAAGAAGCTATTGCTGCAGCAGTATAATCCCCCACCCCTTTTAATTCTTTAAGTTTATCAAATCTGCTTGGAAAAACTCCCGCTAATTCTCCCATAATGTATTTTGCCGTAAAATGCATATTCCGCGCTCTGGTATAGTACCCCAAACCCTGCCATAGTTTTAAAATAGTTTCCTCTTTTGCCATAGCTAATTCTCTGACTGTTGGATATTTTTTTACAAATTTCAAGTAATAAGGTAATCCCTGCTGGACACGGGTTTGTTGCAATATAATTTCCGATAGCCAAACTTTATATGGGTCTGTAGTTTTACGCCATGGTAAATCTCTCTTATGTAGTTGATACCATTCGACAAGTAAATCAGAAAAATTCGTCATAAAGGCAGACAAAAAATTGAAATTCTTTGGCTTGCAAGTTAACATTTTAATAAAAAAAGGCTACAAATCTCATTTAAATATTTGCTTTAGTATATTTGCAACAACTAATATAATATGGATAAAAAATCTCGAAAAATCTCAAAAAAACTCTTCAATAAGTATCGTTTGATTATTGTCAATGAAGATACTTTTGAAGAAAGGTTTTCATTTACATTATCCAGGTTAAATGTTTATGTGTTTGGTGGAATTTTCGTTATTATTTTAATTGTACTTACCACATTCCTTATAGCATTTACACCCCTTAGAGAATACATTCCAGGTTATTCTTCTACTGCCTTAAAGAAAAAAGCTACTAAACTGACTTACGAATTGGATTCACTCCAAAATGCATACCAACTCAATAACACAAAATTAGATGCTATCACAAAAATTTTAATGGGAGAAGTGGAATATAAATCTTATGAGGAACATGTTGATTCTGTTATGAATGAAATTCAGAAAACCAATCCCAAAGAGTTATATGCCAGTGCAGCAGATTCCTTATTTCGACAAAAAATTGAGAATGAAGATAAATATGATGTGAGTTTATCTTTAAATAATAATATTGGGATAGCACTATTTGCTCCCACCAGCGGAACGATAACAAATAGTTTTAACAGTGAAGAGGAACATTACGCCGTTGATATTGCTGTAAAAGAGAATACCCCCATTAAAGCCATTGCAGATGGTACCGTCATTTTCTCAGAATGGTCCGTTGATACCGGATTTGTCATCATCATAGATCACGGTAGCAGCCTTCTTTCTGTGTTCAAGCATAACTCACAGTTATATAAAAGTCAGGGGGAACTCGTTAAAATGGGAGAAGTGATCGCCACAGCCGGTTCCACCGGACATTTGAGTACCGGGCCACACTTACATTTTGAACTTTGGTACAATGGCTATCCACTGGATCCAACTGAATTTATGGACTTTGAATAAATAAATTGTGACAAATTTTAAATCTACAGCAGCTGTATTATTTGCGAGATATATTCATTTTCAAACCAAAAAATGGACTGATCAACCCGTAAAAACACAGGAAAAAATTCTACAATACTTAATAAAAAAAGCTCAAAATACCGAATTTGGTAGAGAACACCATTTTGCTCAGATTAAAAATTACGAAGATTTCAAAAAGCAAATCCCAATCAGAGATTACGAGGATCTAAAACCCTATATTGAAAAAATAATCGCCGGAAAATCTGATGTGTTATGGATTGGAAAACCACTTTATTTTGCCAAAACTTCCGGAACTACTTCAGGTGCTAAATACATTCCCATCACCAAAGCTTCCATGCCCTATCACATTAAAGCTGCCCGGGATGCTTTATTAGCCTATATCCATGCTACAGGGGATGCTTCCTTTGTGAATGGAAAAATGATCTTTTTACAAGGAAGCCCTGTTCTAGAGAAAAAAGGAGGTATTGACACCGGAAGGTTAAGCGGTATAGTAGCGCACTATGTGCCTTCTTATTTGCAAAAAAACAGATTGCCCAGTTGGGAAACCAACTCCATCGAGGATTGGGACACCAAAGTTGAGCATATCATAGATGAAACGCTGGATCAGAATATGACACTCATCAGTGGGATTCCTTCCTGGGTACAGATGTATTTTGAAAAACTCATAGAACGCACCGGAAAAAACATCAGTGACCTATTTCCCCATTTCAATTTTTTTGTTTATGGTGGTGTTAATTTTGAACCCTATAAAAGTAAATTCGAACAACTCATCGGTAAAAAGATTGACTATGTAGAACTCTATCCAGCCTCGGAAGGTTTTATAGCTTATCAGGACACACAAGATGAGGAAGGTATGTTGCTACAACTCAATAGCGGTATGTTTTACGAGTTTATTCCCGTAGATGAATTCCATCTGGAAAACCCCACCAGGCTTTCCATAAAAAATGTTGAATTGGGAGTCAATTATGCCATTATTCTACATACCAATGCCGGGCTTTGGGGTTATAATATTGGAGATACAGTTACATTTACATCCCTTAAACCCTATCGTATTAAAGTAAGCGGGCGAATCAAACACTTTATCTCCGCTTTTGGGGAGCATGTCATTGCCAAAGAAGTTGAAAAAGCCTTACAATTTGCCCTTAAAGGAACAGATGCCAGCATCAGTGAATTTACCGTAGCACCGCAGGTAAATCCTAAAGAAGGATTACCCTATCATGAATGGTTAATAGAATTTGATCGAGAACCAAAAAATATAGCTGTTTTTGCCCAAAAAATAGATCAAAGCATGCAAGCGCAGAATATATACTACAAAGACCTGATCGATGGAAAGATCTTACGACCTTTAAAGATCCGTAAAGTACAAAAAGGTGGTTTTCATACGTATATGAAATTAATCGGAAAATTTGGCGGACAAAATAAGATTCCACAATTATCGGACAACAGAAAAATTGCGGATGTGCTTTATGAAAAAGATTTGGTTATTAACACTTCCCCTTAATCCACTTCATATCTCTACTCTGCTCAGTAACCGGGAAATACCCCCCCTTAATCCCCCCCTCATACTTCGACTCCGCTCAGTAACCGGGGGTAACTAGACTCCGGTACTACCAAAGCCACCGGCGCCTCGTTCGGTTTCATCCAGTTTATCAACATTATCCCACTCGGCGCGTTCGTGTTTGGCAATCACCATTTGAGCAATACGATCTCCGTTTTTAACTTCAAAATCATCTTGAGAAAGGTTGACTAAGATCACCCCGATTTCACCGCGATAATCTGCATCGACAGTCCCGGGAGCGTTGAGTACACTAATGCCTTTTTTAGCTGCCAAACCACTACGAGGACGAACTTGTGCTTCAAATCCAACAGGTAATGCTATAAACAAACCTGTTTTGATGATTTTCCTTTCCAAAGGTTTTAAAATAACCGGGGTATCTATATGAGCACGCAAGTCCATCCCTGCCGAAGCAATAGTTTCGTAACTTGGTAAGGGGTGTGGAGATTTATTGACGATCTGTATTTTCATGGTTTGTTGTTAAGTTGATTAAATAAATTCGATTAATTCAGTTAATTGAGTCTATAGACAGAGACTGCCAACCGCAAACTTCTATTAGACTACCCTATTCAATTTTTCATATAAGAGCTTTCTCAAACCAGTATAATTGACAACTTCTTCCATCATTTCATTTTTATCGGGTAATGCTTCTGATTTGTCAGATTGCATTGTCTCAGCTATTTTTTTGATCTTTTGATCAATCAAAACACGCCTGAGATTTAAGATCACATCATTGACCAACTTCGGGATCATTAATTCTTTTTCTTTTACAAAAATATTTTTACGCTCCCAATCACTTAAATTTTCATTTTCTTCATTCATCAAAATATCAGAAGTAAAACTTGAGATATCGACATCTTTGTGTTGGGATAATAGGTGGATATCTATATTGTCGTATTCTGTGTAATGCGTTAATATCTCATTATAGATTTTTATAAAAAACGGATTGGTAAACTCTATTTCGTCCTCTTGTAAATTAAGGTAAATCTCTTCCGCTACCACATTTTCATAAAGCTCTTTTTTGATGTAAGTTTTACCCAAGGGACCTTTTTCCTCCACCCAATTGATAAAATCGGTTTTTTGATTGCCATAAAGCAGTAAAATTCGAATAATTTCCTTTTCATATTTTTCCAGTTGGTCAATCTTCTCAAGCGTTTTTTGCTCAGTTGTTACCACCTGCATATCAGGTAACTCTTCACGGTTTACTTTTAATTTTTCTTTTGAGATCTTAACAATTTGTTGTGCTAAATTGCTAAACAAAACCTTTTCACTTACATCCAATAAAGCAGCGCATTCTTTGACGTATATCTCCTGTTGAATCCTATCCGGAATTAAGGCAATACTCTGAATAATATCACGTACCAATGCTGCTTTTTTCATTGGGTCTTTTTCTGTTTCAGGCAGTAAAACATCAATTTTAAACCGGATAAAATCCTTAGCTTCTTTTTCTAAATAATCTTTCAGTTCGTCACTACTCACTTTCTTGCTAAAACTATCTGGATCTTCCCCGTCCGGAAAAGCGAGTACTTTGACTTGCATATTTTGCTCCAAAATAAGGTCTACCCCACGTATGGCGGCACGCAAACCTGCCGCATCACCGTCAAATAAAACCGTGATATTGGTTGTGAGACGTTTGATCAAGCGGATTTGTTCGGGTGTTAAGGCCGTTCCGGACGAAGCCACCACATTGGTCACACCCGCCTGGTGTAAACTGATAACATCGGTATAACCCTCTACCAAATAACACCTGTCCTCCTTGGCAATACTTTGCTTGGCATAATATATCCCATACAATATCTTGCTTTTGTCGTATATCTCGCTAGAAGGCGAGTTCAGATATTTTGCTGCTTTGAGAGTACTGTCTAAAATACGTCCACCAAATCCCAGGACCCGTCCACTCATGCTGTGTATTGGAAAGATCACCCGGCCTTTAAAACGGTCAAATTTTTTATTCTCCTTAACAATGGTTAATCCTGTTTTTTCTAAATAGTCTATTTGATATCCATCTTTCTCAGCTTTAGTAGTAAAAGCATCCCAACTATCTAAAGCATAGCCCAAGTTAAACTTTTTAATCGTTTCTTCCCGATAACCGCGTTCTTGAAAATAACTCAAACCTATATTTCTGCCTTCTTCTTCCTCAAATAAAACACGTTGGAAATATTTGGATGCATAGTCCGTGACCACATACATACTCTCACGTAAATCCAGCATTTCTTTTTCAGACTCGTCGGGAACTGTTTCTTCAATCTCAATATTGTATTTTTTAGCCAACCATCTTAGTGCTTCAGGGTAAGTGTAATGTTCGTGTTCCATCAAGAAAGAAACTACATTACCACCTTTTCCAGAACTGAAATCTTTCCAAATCTGTTTTACAGGCGACACCATAAAGGAAGGGGTTTTTTCCTCAGAAAAAGGGCTTAAACCTTTAAAATTGCTGCCTGCTTTTTTGAGTTGTACAAATTCACCGATCACCTCCTCCACACGGGCTGCTTCAAAAATTTTATCTATGCTGGTTCTGGTGATCATTGAATTTAGGATTTAAGATTTTTGATTTAGGATTGATGATATTATGATTCAAAAGAGTGATTTTAAAATTTGTATATGAATGGTTTCTAATTTTGTTAAAGTTTGTATCCTTGACTTCCTACTACTATGTTGTTTTCTTGTTTCTTTGTTCTTTAGAGTTTAGATTTTCTTATTACCCATTAAGTTTCTTCTACGTGTAGGCGCGCTGTTGCAATAGTGTCTTTACTGTCGAATTTTGCTTTTAAATATTTGTGATACCCCACAATACCTATCATAGCTGCATTATCCGTGGTGTATTCAAATTTAGGAATAAATGTATGCCAATTTTTTTGTTTTTGAGCTTTCTGTAAGCTTTTTCGCATTTCACTATTGGCACTTACACCTCCTGCAATAGCCACAAGATTGATACCGGTTTGTTTTACAGCTAAAACCAGTTTTTCCATCAAAATACTCACAATAGTATGTTGGATAGATGCCGCTATGTTTGCTTTATTTTTTTCGACAAAATCCGGATCTTTTTCTTTTTGGTCATTGATAAAATATAAAATCGCTGTTTTTAAGCCACTAAAACTAAAATCCAATCCCTTAACTTTGGGTTTGGGAAACTGAAAAGCTTTTGGGTCTCCTTCTTGTGCTAATTTATCAATTAAAGGACCACCCGGATAAGAAAGCCCCATTATTTTCGCACTTTTATCATAAGCTTCACCTACAGCATCATCTAAGGTTTGACCTAATATCTCCATATCAAAATAATCTTTAACCTTCACAATTTGGGTATGCCCACCACTGATGGTTAAGCATAAAAAAGGAAAGTCGGGCATCTGTTGAGACGTATCCTCAATAAAATGTGCCAACACATGTGCCTGCATATGATTTACAGCAATTAATGGTATCTGTAATGCTTGCGCCATAGACTTGGCAAAAGAGGTTCCTACCAGCAAAGAACCCAACAATCCGGGTCCTCTTGTAAAAGCTATCGCTGATAGCTCATTTTTTCCGATATTTGCTTGCTTGAGTGCTTGATGTACAACCGGGACAATATGCTGTTGGTGTGCACGGGAAGCCAATTCAGGAACTACACCGCCATATTCGGCATGTACCTTTTGATTGGCTACAACATTTGACAGTACTTTTGCGTTTTTTAATACAGCAGCACTGGTGTCGTCACACGAAGATTCAATAGCTAAAATATAAACAGGTTTATCAGTCATTCAGAAACACATTAATTGACAGAAAGCAAAAGTAAACATATCAAACGGTATTTTAAAATAGGTTTACGGTTTATAGTGATACTACTTTTATTACAAGTATTGCTTGTCTTTACTTTTTCATTCTCAAAAGTACAAACCACTTTTGCAAAAAATGTTTCTTCTTACATCAATAAAAAGTTTGACACGAATATCAATATTAAAAAAGTAGCTATAAATTATAAGGGAAATATAAACTTAAAAGGATTCATAGCTAAAGATGAAAAATTTGACACCATACTACATATTAATGAATTAGAAACTTCCTTGCTGAGTTTTAATAAATTAAGAAATGGCAAAACCCGATTGGGAAAAGTGCACCTCAAAGGCGTGAATTTTAAAATACAAACCTATGCCGGTGACAGTGTAAGTGAATTTAACAAACTAATAGATCGCTTTGATAAAAATAACGATGAAAATAGCTCAAATAAGCCATTCCTCCTCACATCAAAGAATATTATACTAGAAGAAGCTCAAATAAGCATCGCTGACTATAATAAAAAACAAGAAGCTTTATCAGCTTTTTACCAAGTAAACGGGCAATTAAAAAATTTCAAAATTGATGGTTCAGTCATATCAGCAAATATTCGTCAGTTGAATTTTATTGACAATAAGGGTTTGTCGGTAACAAATTTTGATACAGATTTTCTTTATTCCAATACCAGAATGCAATTTGAAAATACACTATTGCAAACAGACAAATCTACACTCACTGCGGACATAAATTTGCATTATGAAGTAGCTGAT
>JANTFO010000013.1 GCA_024763365.1 Flavobacteriaceae bacterium | reverse complement strand
AAACGTTAAATAGCAACACCAAAGCATTGAGTATTCTAAAATCTTAAGAATAATATTTCAAACTGCCAACTTCCAACTTCCGGTTCCCTTACCCACACTTAGAATGTCCACAACTTTTACAAGTCAGGCAGCCTTCCATATAAACAAGGCCATCGGGATCTCCACATTCCGGGCATTTTTTATCGACCGCTTCGGTGCCATTAGGGATGAAACGTTTGAGGGTTCTGGAAACACCGTTTTTCCAAGTATTGATGTTTTCGTCAAATAAATTCAAGTTATTGACTAAGTCTACTACGTAGTGTAGTGGCATACCATGGCGTAACACACCAGAAATGAGTTTGGCATAATTCCAAAATTCTTTGTCAAAGGAACGTGATAAGCCTTCGATGGTAACGCGGTATCCGTCGGCGTCTTCATACTGGAAATCATAGCGAGAGGCACCATCCTCTTCACGGTTTTTGATCACCCAACCTTTTTCTACCCATTCAGGCAGGTTAAAGGCATCTTTCATTTTACCGGTAAAAATTTCATAAGGCCTATTCTCCATTAGACCAATAACAGCCAACCAACGCTCAGTATCGTTAAAAAACCTTACAACTACAGCTTCCAAACGCTTAGGTCGTTTGCCTCGGAAAGTTTCAGAATTGTCATGGATATCTTTGGTTTTCTTATCATTTTCAGCAACCAAAATACCACTTCTGGAACCGTCACGGTAAACAGTAATCCCTTTTAAACCTTTTTTCCAGGATTCTATATAAATATCACCTACCAATTCGACAGGTACATCAGTTTTTAAGTTAATGGTAGAGCTAATGGAGTGGGTGGTATACTTTTGTACCAAAGCTTGCATTTCTACACGCTTTTCCCAGTCTATATCGGGAGCTGTTGCGCCATGGTAAGGACTTTTGATAATATCAGTTTCTCCTGATGCTTCCATCCATTCTTTTAATTTAGTATGGAAAACAGTGAATTCCTCAAAAGCATCACCCATATCATCGGTAAAATCTACCCGTACATTTTCATCATTGGGATTTACTTTCCTTCTTCTAGTGTAAGAGAGTAGGAAAACAGGCTCAATACCGGAAGATACCTGTGCTAACATACTTAATGTTCCAGTAGGAGCTACTGTACTAATTGATATATTCCTTCTACCATTGTTCATCATGCGTTCGTAGAGGTCAGGGAAATCTTCACCCATCATTTGTACAAATTCAGATTTTTTTTCAATATTTCTATTAAAAATAGGAAAAGCACCTCTGGTGATGGCCATATCTATACTAGAATCAAATTCTCCTTGTAATTTAGTACGCATGATCTCATCAACTAATGCCAAGGCTTCATCACTGTCATATTTAGCTCCCATCGCAGCTATGGCATCAGCCAAAGCAGTAAAGCCTAAACCGGTGCGTCTTCCTTGTTTCCCGGTATCTCTTAGAAGTTCCCAAGTTACTTTTTCTGTATTTTTAATATAATCCGGTTCAGGATCTGCTTCTATTTTTTTAAGAATTTTGCCGATAGATTCTAATTCAAGGTCTACCAGGTCATCCATCAAACGTTGTGCTTCATAAGTAACTTCGTAGAATTTTTTGTAGTTAAATAAAGCTTTATCTGTAAATGGGTTTTCAACAAAACTGAATAAGTTAATGGCTATAAGCCTACAGCTGTCACCACCTTGCATGGCTATTTCTGAACAGGGATTAGTAGATACATTTTCAAAACCGGGATATATGGAGGAGGTAGAGTAGGTATGTTGTTTATCCCAGAAAATTAATCCCGGCTCCGCTGTATTGTGTGCACTTTTAATAATACTATTCCATACTTCCTTGGCTTTGACAACCTTCGTAATTTTAGGTTTATCACTATCTATGGGCCAACGCAAGGTAAAGTCTTTATCTGCAATTACGGCATTCATAAATTCGTCTGATAACCTAACAGAAATATTTGCTCCGGTAACTTTGCTAAGATCTTGTTTAACCGTAATAAAATCTTCAATATCTGGATGTGCTACATCAAGGGTAAGCATCAAAGCCCCACGACGTCCATTTTGTGCTACTTCTCTGGTAGTGGATGAAAAACGGTGCATAAAAGATACAGCCCCGGTAGTTGTTCCTGCAGCATTTGATACTTTAGCATCATTAGGTCTTAGTTTAGATAGATCAGTACCCACACCACATCGTCTTTTAAAAAGCTGCGCCATTTGTTGATCGGCATGAAAAATACCACCATAGGAGTCTTCCACAGATGGAATTACAATACAATTGGACAGAGATGCAATCACTTCACTATTGCCCAAACCATACATTACACTACCTTGTGGTACTACGTATTTAAAATCTTTAAATAGTTCATATATCTTTTTGGAAGTAAGGGGTTTGCGTTTTTTTCCATATGCCGATAAATCGGTATGTTCTTCTTTTTTAGCTGTTTTTTGGTAGTCTTCTTCTATTCGTGCAAATTCATTTGCCATACGATGATGCATATCATCAGGGTTTGACTCTAAATACATACCGTCACTGTTGCGTAATGCATATTTTTTTATCCAAGTCGTGGCGGCTAATTCATCATCTTTAAAGTATTCTAAAGATGCTTCTAAAACCTCTTCATACGTATAGGTCTTTTTTACTTTTTTGGCAACAATATTTTCCAATTTATTATATTATTAGTTGGTTGATTTCTATTAAATAGTTATTTTGGGGTATGTTTTCAAGAGGTAAAAGTAGCATAAGATTTTATCAAAATAATACTAGTCAAAATAAATAATTAACAAATTCTTGTTGATAAAAATTAAGTCCCTGAAACAAGGAAAGTTACCCCAATGTTAATTTTTTCAAATAAAAATTTAAAACTACCCACTAATGATTTGTAAACAGTTTAAAAACAATTAATTGAATAACATTATATAAATATACACTTTAAGATAATCCTTTTGAAATATATAAGATTTCATTAATTATTTAATCCCTGTATGTTAATTTTTTTATATTTGATTGTTCTTAAAAATAACAAAATAATTATGCAAGATTTACAAGGAAAAACGCTCATTATAACAGGCGCTACAAGAGGTATCGGTAGAGGTATTGCGCTGAAAATGGCAGCGGCTGGTTGCCACATAGCATTCACCTATGCTTCTTCATCAAAAGCAGCTGAAACTTTAGTAGCAGCATGCCAAAAATTTGGTGTTAAAGTGAAAGCGTATCAATCTGATGCAGCAGATTTTGAATCAACTCAAAAATTAGTTGAGGAAGTCTTAAATGAATTTGAAAGTATTGACATATTGATCAATAATGCGGGTATCACTAAAGATAATTTATTAATGCGCATGAGTGAAGCAGATTTTGATAAGGTGTTAGAAGTCAATTTAAAATCAGTTTATAATATGACCAAAGCTGTGATTCGTCCTATGATGAAGCAACGCAAAGGCAGTATTATTAATATGAGCTCTGTTGTAGGCTTGAAAGGTAATGCGGGGCAAGCTAACTATGCTGCTTCTAAGGCAGGTATACTTGGCTTTACCAAATCGGTAGCGCTGGAGTTGGGTTCTCGAAACATCAGATGTAATGCCATTGCGCCAGGATTTATCGAAACAGAAATGACAGCTCAATTAGATGAAAAAACGGTAGATGAATGGCGAAAAGCCATACCGCTCAAAAGAGGAGGTACTCCGGAAGATGTAGCCAATGCTTGTTTATTCTTAGCTTCTGACCTCAGTAGTTATGTGACAGGGCAGGTGATAAATGTTGATGGGGGAATGCTGACATAGTTGGAAGCTAAATGTAAAAAGTGAGAAGTATCTTACTAATGATATTTTTGTTTTTTTGCAAGAATTTTGGTGTTTAAAAATATTGAAATTTGGAATTTATTTGAGATTTGGGATTTGGAATTTGTGGCTTGTCCACGTTAGGGTTTTAACTAAAAACTAAGGCTAAAGAATTAATGATTACTACAAATGTTTTATTTATTGTGCTCGTATTGATAGCTGCTAGTGTATTAGCCTGGTGGCTATACTTGCAATCCAATAAAAGAACACTACAACCACTTGATTATCTGTTTTTTACACTGAGGTTACTCAGTATTGCCGCAATCTTGAGTTTATTGATTAATCCAGGATGGGTGTCTAAAAGATTTAAGACAGAAAAGCCTGCTTTATATGTAGCTGTTGATAATTCTACATCATTGAAATCCCTAAATGTTACTAATGAACTCGCTGAAGTTGTACAACAAGTCCAAAATGATCCAGCCCTAAATGAAGCATTTGAAATTTCTTATTTCACTTTTGGTGAATATACGCATCTGCTCGATAGTCTTAGCTTTGATAAACCTCAAACCAATTATGAAGCACTTTTATATCAATTGGATAATCTAGGGCATGGGCAAAAACAATTGGCTCTGGTACTCACAGATGGAAATCAAACATTAGGTAGAAATCCTGTTTACTTGCATTCCAACGTGAAGGTATTTCCTGTCGTTTTTGGGGATACCTTAAGTCATGAAGATTTAAGTATTTCTCGAGTTAATACCAATCCATATACCTATTTAAACAATAATTTTCCTGTTGAAATATATACTTTATACAAAGGGAATAAAAAAATTGATTATCAATTAGATATATATAATAACAATAAAAGAGTATTTCAAAAAAAACTAACTGCTTCTAGGGAAAATAACTCCCAACATCTCAACTTAAAATTACCGGCAAATGAAGTAGGTCAGCAGTATTACCGGGTAATACTTAGCAGTTTGCAAAATGAAAAAAATAAACAGAATAATCGCTCAGATTTCAGTATTGAGGTACTTGATGAGCAAACAGAAATTTTAATTCTAAGCCCTTTCAGTCACCCGGATATTGGAGCGATAAAACGAAGCCTCGAAAGCCAAAATAAATATAGAGTTACTACGCAAACAGGCTGGAAAAATAATATAGATTTTAGTAAATATAATCTGGTTATTTTATACCAACCTAACCCAACTATTGCTTCCTATATAAAAGAAATTGAGAGATTGAACTTAAATACCTTTATCATCACTGGGACCAAAACCGATTGGAATTATTTAAATAGTATTCAAGCGTATTTTTACAAAAAACCGACTTCTCAAACAGAAAATTATCAAGCTGTATACAATAAGAGTTATAATGAATTTGTAACAAACGACATTGACGTTGCTTCCTTACCACCCTTACAAGATAAGTTTGGGAGTATTTCATTTAATGTGCCATTACAAATTTTATTTTACCAAAAGGTGGCACAGATTGATACAGGCGAAGCACTTATGGCAACTTTTACCGAAGCAGACAGGCGTTTTGTTGCGCTTTTTGGTGAAGGTATTTGGAAATGGCGTATGCAATCTAAAATTGAAAACAAGACTTTTGAAATTTTTGATGAATTCTTTTCTACAATCGTTCAGTACAGTGCTTCCCAAAAATCTCAGAATAAATTATTTTTGGATTATAAAAAGATTTATTTTAACAATAACAAGCCGGAAATACATGCTAGACTCTTAGATAAAAACATGACATTGCGTTCAGATGCTGTATTACAATTATCCTTGACAAATAAACAAACTAAAGAAAAACAGCAAATACCTTTTTATCATAACGGAAATACATATTTGGTCACGCTTCCTGTATTGCCGCCCGGAGACTATGGTTTTAGTGTCAGTAGTTCCCAATTAGATATTACTCAATATGGTAGCTTTAGAGTTTTAGATTATCAGGTGGAGGAGCAGTTTACAACTGCCAATATTGATTTTCTGAAAAAATGGGCTGCCGTACAACAATCAAAGGTGTTGAATAAGGACAATCTTACTAAAACCTTAAATGAACTAATTCAAAAACCCGCCTATAAACCTATACAGAAAAGCACAAAAAAACAGTTTTTTTTGATAGACTGGCATTGGTTATTAGTCTTGATAATACTATCTTTGTCAGCGGAATGGTTTTTAAGGAAGTATCACGGATTACTCTAGTTTTATAAAAGTAATCTTTTTTATCTCTCGGTTATTTAGTTTCCTAAATTTAATTTTAAAAAAATACAAATATGCAAAATCGTAGACAACAAGAATTTCAAATACCTAAAGCTAGTTTTCTGATAGTATTAATAGGTATAATTTTATTAGTAGCCATTTTCAAATCTATTGTGACCGTCGAAGCCGGTGATGCCGGAGTGCTTTGGAAACGTTTTGGAGGTGGCGTAGTAACAGATGCACCACCAATGGGAGAAGGTTTTCACATAGTTGCACCCTGGAATGAGGTGCAGATATATGAATTGAGACAACAAGAATTTTTTGATGAAATGAAAGTCCTCTCTTCAAATGGTTTAGATATTAAACTTGATGCAACAGCTTGGTATCAACCTCAATCTGAAAATCTCGGTTTATTACATAAAACCAAAGGGGTAAATTATTTAGAACGAGTAGTAAGACCAGCTTTGCGATCTGCAACCAGAGAAGTTGTCGGAAGATATACCCCTGAACAAATTTATTCTTCAAAAAGAGCAATCATTCAAGATGAAATCTATGAAGAAACTAAAAAAATACTCGATGATGAATATGTGCAACTTAATGATGTTTTGGTTAGGGACGTGACACTTCCCACAACTATTAAAGAAGCTATTGAAAGAAAACTAAAACAAGAACAAGAAGCCCTTGAATATGAATTTAGGTTAGTAAAAGCTAAAAAAGAAGCAGAAAAACAGCGGATTGAAGCGCAGGGTAAAGCAGATGCGAATAGAATATTAAGCGCCTCTTTAACAGATAAAATTTTAAAAGATAAAGGAATTGAAGCTACCTTAACTTTAGCTGAATCTAATAACACTAAAGTAGTGGTGGTTGGTTCTAAAGATGGACTACCATTAATATTAGGAAATAACTAAATATATTATTATGAAAATATTAGCAAATGATGGTATAGCTCAAGCCGGGCAAGATATGCTCGAAAAAGTCGGTTATGAAGTTATTACCACAAAAGTACCTCAAGAAGACCTGGAAGATTATATCAACAAGAACAATGTAGATGTCATTTTAGTAAGAAGCGCTACCCAAGTTCGTGCTGAATTAATAGATGCCTGTCCTTCTTTAAAGATCATTGGGCGTGGCGGTGTAGGTATGGATAATATCGATGTGGAATACGCGAGAGAACAAGGCATACATGTAATCAACACACCGGCAGCTTCCTCTCATTCAGTCGCTGAATTAGTTTTTGCGCACTTTTTTGGTATGGCCAGATTTTTATATGATGCCAATAGAAATATGCCTTTAGAAGGAGAGTCCAATTTTAAAGGTTTGAAAAAGACTTATGCCAAAGGAACAGAGCTCAAAGGTAAAACCCTTGGAATTATTGGTTTTGGCAGAATAGGACAAGAGGCAGCCAAAATTGGAGTCGGCTTGGGTATGAAAGTGGTAGCTCATGATCCGTATATCGATGAAAAGGAGTTGAATCTCGATTTTTTTGATGGACAACAATTGCGTTTTACAATTAAAACTGTTGAAAAAGAGACAGTATTAAAAGAAGCCGATTTTCTTAGCTTACATGTACCTGCTCAAGAAGATTATGTGATAGGACAAAATGAAATAGAAATGATGAAAGATGGTGCTTTCTTAGCTAATGCTGCAAGAGGTGGGGTGGTAGATGAAGTTGCCTTAGCAAAAGCTTTAGAGTCACATAAATTAAGTGCAGCTGCTCTGGATGTTTTTGAAAAAGAACCCAAACCGGAAGTGCAATTATTGATGAACCCACTCTTGTCTTTGTCACCTCATATTGGTGCAGCTACTGTAGAAGCCCAAGATAGAATCGGCACAGAATTAGCTACTCAAATTATCAATATATTTAATGAAATGTAAAGTAAGCAACATCGCTGCTAACTTTTAACCTTTAACATGAAACCATAATCATGGCAATTATAAAACCTTTCAGAGGCCTTAGGCCACCAAAAGATATCGCAAAAACTTTAGCTTGTTTGCCTTATGACGTGATGAATTCTCAAGAAGCCAAACAAATGGCTGAAGGTAAACCGGAATCTTTATTACACATTACCAGAGCAGAAATTTGTTTTGAGGAAAGTATAGACCCACATGCAGAACGTGTTTATAATCAGGCAGTAGCCAATTTTATTGATTTTCAAGAAAAAAATCTATTGAAACAAGATGATGATCCACATTATTATATCTATGCACAGACCATGAATGGCAAGACGCAATATGGTATTGTAGGTGCAGCCGCCTGTGCTGATTATGAGAATGGTATCATTAAAAAACACGAGTTAACACGTCCAGACAAAGAAGAAGACAGAAAAGTGCTTACGCGTTATTTAAACGCAAATATTGAACCTGTTTTCTTTACTTATCGAGCTGTACCTGAAATTGATGCCATCGTTTCAGATATTGTAAACAGTAAAGAACCGGAATATGATTTTACAGCAGATGATGGCTTTGGCCATCACTTTTGGGTGATTGAAAATGCTGAAACAAACAAAGAACTGGAAAAACTATTTTCCGAAAAAGTACCTTTTACGTATGTTGCCGACGGTCATCACCGTACAGCCGCAGCTGCAGGAATAGGTGCTGACAGGCGTGCAGAAAATCCAAATCATACCGGTGATGAATCCTATAACTTTTTTATGGCTGTTCATTTTCCTGATAATCAATTACAGATTATAGATTATAACCGTGTTGTTAAAGATCTTAATGGATTATCAGTAGAGGATTTTCTAAGCAAGATCAAGGAAAACTTTGACATTGTATCAGAAAGCAAAGACATATTAAAACCTTCACAATTGCACCATTTCTCGATGTATTTGGATGGTAAATGGTATGCCCTTAGAGCCCATAATAACACCTATGATGACAATGATCCCATCAACAGTCTTGATGTAAGTGTATTGTCAAAATTTGTGCTAGAACCCATATTGAATATCAAAGACTTACGTACCGATAATCGTATTGAATTCGTTGGTGGTATCAGAGGCTTAGGTGAATTGAGCAAACGAGTAGACAGTGGTGAGATGGCCGTGGCTTTTGCTCTATACCCTGTGAGTATGAAGCAATTAATGCACATTGCCGATACTGGAAATATCATGCCACCAAAAGTTACCTGGTTTGAACCTAAATTACGTTCAGGACTAGTGATCTATAAATTGGATTAAGTATTTTAACTTGATGATAAAGGAGAATCTACATTTAATAAAAAGTAAAATTCCTAAAGAGGTAACGCTGGTAGCAGTCACCAAAACCAAACCGATCTCTGATATTATGGAAGCATATAACGCAGGGCATAGAGATTTTGGTGAAAATAAGGTGCAGGAATTGGCGCGTAAAGCAGCAGAACTACCTAAAGATATCAAATGGCATATGATCGGCCATATACAACGAAATAAAGTAAAATACATGGCCGGTTTTGTACATTTAATCCATGGAATAGACAGCTTTAAATTACTTAAGGAAATCAATAAACAGGCCGCCAAACATAATCGTGTGATTGACTGTTTATTACAGGTACATATTGCGCAGGAAAGCACTAAATTTGGCTTAGATTTTGATGAAATTAATACTTTAATAAATAGTGGTAAAGCAACTGATTTAAAGCATATAAGAATTGTTGGTTTAATGGGGATGGCTACTTTTACAGACGATGAAGAACAAGTTAGAAAAGAGTTTCATGCTTTACGAGATTTTTTTGAATCAATGAAAGCGTTTGCGTCAGAAAATGTAGAAATGAAAATTCTTTCCACTGGAATGAGTGGAGATTACGAAATTGCCATAGAGGAAGGTAGTAATATGGTACGAATTGGTACTGCTATTTTTGGTCGCCGAAATTTTATTGCTTGATGAAAAAACAGAAAAAAATAGTATTGACCGGAGCGCCGGGTACCGGAAAATCTACCATTATCCATGAGTTGGAGGGCAGGAATTACTTTTGTATGCACGAAATATCCAGGGCGGTGACACGTGAAGCTCAGTTAAATGGCACTTCTCAGTTATTTTTGACTGAACCATTGCTGTTTAGTGAAATGCTTATTAAAGGGAGAATGAAACAGTTTGAAGAAGCCCATCAATTAGATCATTCATTAGTCTTTTTTGACCGTGGTATACCCGATGTTCATGCTTATTTGAATTATATCAGTCAGGAATATCCGGATACCTTTATTGAAAATAGCCGAAAAAACCGTTATGATTTTGTTTTTCTTATGCCCCCCTGGGAAGATATCTATATAAACGATAATGAACGCTACGAAAGTTTTGAACAGTCACTAGCTATTCATAACCACCTCCTGACCACCTATAAATCTCTAAATTACAATGTTATTCAAGTTCCAAAAGGAAGCGTAGATGACAGAACAGATTATATTTTAAAGGTAATCAATACACTTTCATGAAATCCGCAGTAGAAATACTGCAAACCTATTGGAGATATCCGTCTTTTAGGGAACCACAAGAGGCTATTATCGGCCAACTTATCAACAAAAACGATGTAATTGCACTGCTGCCTACTGGTTCTGGAAAATCTATTTGCTTTCAAGTACCCACCATGATGCAAGCGTCCGGAATTTGTTTGGTTATTTCACCATTGGTAGCATTGATCAACGATCAAGTAAGCCAATTGAATAAATTGGGAATTAAAGCATTAGCCTTAACAGGAATGATTCCTCAACATGAATTGATTAGACATTTTGACAATTTACAAAATGGCGGAATTCGCTTCTTGTATATAGCACCGGAAAGATTACAAAATGCCCTTTTTGCTGAAAAATTAAAAAAACTCCCCATCAGTTTGATAGCTATTGATGAGGCACATTGCATCTCGGAATGGGGGCATGATTTTAGGCCTTCCTACCTAGCGTTAAATATTCTAAGGGATTGGTTTCCAAGTATAAATATAATAGCCTTAACAGCTACAGCTACCCCAAAAGTTTTGGAAGACATACAAGTATTTTTGGATTTAAAAAACCCTAAAGTATTTAAAAAATCTTTGATTCGTAATAATATAGAATTACAAAATATTGACACGGCTGATAAACGTGGACATATCTTAGCCTTGGTTCATAAAACAGATGAACCGATCATAATTTATGCTGGTACCCGTAAAAATACACGCGTTTATTACGAATATTTAATACGCCATCATAAAACAGCAGTTTATTATCACGCAGGATTAAATCCAAATGAGAAAAAATTGGCTTTTGATACATGGATGCAAGAAAAAGCACAAATCATGGTAGCGACCAATGCTTTTGGTATGGGTATCGATAAAGCAAATGTGAGACTTATTATCCATGCAGGATTGCCTTTTAGTTTGGAAAATTATATTCAAGAAGCTGGTAGGGCAGGCCGTGATGGTAAGAAGGCTTATGCTGTCCTCATGGAGGAAAAAAAGGTTTTAAAACGTTTGGAAAATATTTTTGAATCTAATCTTCCGGATGAAAATTTTATCAAGATAGTCTATCAAAAACTCAATATTTACTTCCAAATCGCTTTACATGATTTACCCGAAACAACTTTTGATTTCAATATTGCTGATTTCTGTAAAAGATATGAATTAGATATTGTAAAGACTTATAAAGCTTTGGAAGTATTTGAAAGGAATGGTATTTTGAATCAGGAACAGCATTTTAAACCTGTAACAAGAATTAAGATTCTGGCCAATCCACAACATTTATTTTCTTATTACCGGCAAAATCCTGTTAAAGAGCAAATTATCAAATTACTTTTAAGAACTTATGAAGGGATACTTGACATGACTAAGGAGGTGCATACTAAATTATTGACGACTAAATTAAACTTGACAGATGTAGTATTAGAAAAGCATTTACGTAATATGCAGAATGATGGAATCATCGATTTTAGCAAAGCTATCTATGATACTAAAATTCGATTTCTTGTTCCTCGTGAAGATGCCTTTGTGATCAATCCTATTTTAGGTTATTTGAAGCAGCTTAATAAAAATAAGCTGGATAAATACCGCAGTATGATTCGTTATTTTAATAATGAAAAACTGTGTAGAAATGTGTTTATTAGACAGTATTTTAAAGAAGAAGGCATAGAGAATTGTGGAATTTGTGATATTTGTAAACGGAAAAAACAAAATAGTAAATCTTATAAAAAGCTTGATAAAAAAATACTGAACTTTATAGCGTTAAAACCACAAACACTTAGTGAACTACTAAAAAACTTACAAGTTGATGAAAAGAAATTGATCAAAGAATTGAGAAAACTAATGGATCATAACCAAGTTGAATTGAATGAAAAACAAGAATTTCAAATCTGTAAATGAAAAATCCCTGCGTATACTTTTTATGGGGACACCCCATTTTGCAGTGGGTATTTTAGATAGGCTAATTCAGGAGAGGCTACAAATAGTTGGTGTAGTTACAGGACCTGACAAACCAGCAGGCAGGGGCAAGAAACTTAAAGCATCGGCAGTAAAGACTTTTGCATCAGCACATCAATTAACTATATATCAACCCTCTAATTTAAAAGATCCGCTTTTTATAGAACAGTTAAAATCATTAGATTTAGACTTGATCGTAGTAGTTGCCTTTAGGATGTTGCCCGAATCGGTATGGAAATTACCCAAACGTGGTACTTTCAACCTTCATGCTTCACTTTTACCGGCATATAGAGGGGCAGCTCCGATCAATTGGGCTATCATTAATGGAGAAAAAGAAACAGGTGTAACCACCTTTTTTATAGATGAAAAAATTGATACTGGAGCAATAATCATCAGCGATAAACAAGACATATCACCTTGTGATACTGCAGGTAGTTTACATGATAAGCTTTTAGAAAAAGGGGCAAATTTAGTAGTAAAAACAATAAGATTGATTGCGCACGGAAATATTAAAACACAAACACAAGCTCATCAAGGGGGCACCTTGGCGCCTAAGTTAAATAAAACCAATACAAAAGTAGATTGGCATATGCCACTTGAAAAGGTATATAATTTTATCAGAGGTTTAAGCCCCTATCCAACAGCCTGGAGTACATTTGAATCAGAAGAAATAAAATATAATGTGAAATTGTATCATGTAAGGCCGGAATATGTTTTACATGAGTTTGAGCCTGGTAGGATATTTACAGATAAATCACATATTAAAGTAGCTTGTAAAGATGGCTTCCTTTATTTAGAACAAATACAATTACCGGGGAAAAAAGCAATGGACGCTAAAAGCTTGCTTAACGGTTTTCAGTTCTCCAAAGAGGCCTGTATGCTTTAAGCCTTTTGCAGCAAGGCATAAGGCGAAATATGATTGTTATATGCTGTTTTATTAACAATTTTGCTTATTTATTAACAAAACACTTTGATTTTAGCTTAAATATTTGCGCAAGCCCTTATAAAATCTATCTTTGTACGAAGATTATTAATAACTTTAATTTTAGTAAATATGAACAAGTCAGAATTAATTGATGCAATGGCAGCTGATGCCGGAATTTCAAAAGTTGCTGCAAAAGCCGCTTTAGAATCATTAACTGATAATGTAACCAAAACTTTGAAAAAAGGTGGTAAAGTTGCCTTAGTAGGATGGGGTACATGGTCAGTATCAAAACGCAATGCTCGTACAGGACGTAATCCACAAACAGGAGAAACTATCAAAATTAAAGCTAAAAATGTAGTTCGTTTTAAAGCAGGATCAAAATTTGATGACGCTGTAAACTAAAAATTTTTAAAGCTTAACAAAATGTCCTTTAAATTTTTTTAAAGGACATTTTTTTTGCAAATTGGTATTGTTTTTGAATTAGTCTTATTAAATTTGTCAATATGATATCTGAGAAAATAAAAAAAGGTAATCTATTGATTGCGGAACCATCCATCTTAATGGATCCGTCATTCAATCGTGCTATCATATTACTTACTTCACATGATGAAGAAGGTTCGGTAGGTTTTATTTTAAATAAGCCTTCTAGGTATTTATTAAAAGACTTGGTAATTGAGTTGGATGCTGATTTTAGAGTTTTTCATGGTGGCCCTGTTGAAAATGATAACTTATATTTTATACACAATATACCACACCTCATCCCGGATTCTATACAAATAGACAAGGATTTATATTGGGGTGGTAATTATCAAGCAGTAGTTTCCTATTTAAACCAAGGCATGATAAAAAAAAATGAGATCAGGTTTTTTCTCGGATATTCAGGTTGGACTGAAGACCAATTGGAAATGGAGATCAAACAAAAAACTTGGCTCGTAATGGAAAACAATTACCCCAATATTTTCAACATAAAAGATGCTTCAGGTTGGAAAGAAAAACTCTTAGAGATGGGTGGTGACTACCGCTTTTGGGCGAATTCTCCAGAAGATCCTACTATGAATTAGCTTGAGTCAATTCCTTTAATTTTTTTTTAATAACTGCAGTTTTGTCAGTCACATATTTTTTTCTCTTGAAATGTGTAACAGATTGGATTTCTATCAAGGAATTTGTGACAAATACTTCGTCAGCTTGTTGCAGATCGTAAATGCTTAAAGGTGATTCCATAAGCTTAAAATTATCCGATTTATGAATTAATTTGATAATTTCAGCTCTTAGTATTCCGGCTATACAACCGGAATTAAGAGGCGGTGTTTTCACTATATTATCTTTGATGACAAATACATTGGCATGAGTACTTTCTGCAATTTCTTTATCCTGATTTAAGATAAGTACATTATCAAAATCATTATCTTTAGCATAAATACCGGCTAAGACATTGATCAATCTGTTGGTTGTCTTAATGTTGGAAATAGGGGTGGCGTTGATAAAATTGTCTTTATAAACACCCAATAAATAATCATCAAAAGTAGAAACTTTATATTTTTCAACCTCAATATTCCATACAGTATTTTGATGAATTGGAGTATAATACCCGTCTGAAATACGAGCAACAAAAGTTCTTACTCTGGCTTCTTGAAAGCCAGCCAGTTTAATTTTTTCTTCAACTTGTGTTTTCCAATAATCCAAAGAAAATGTTTCCGGTATTTCCATTCGCAATTGACGCATACCTGAAACCAGCCTTAAGTAATGGGCTTCAGCAAATTGAATTTTATTGTTTTTGAAAAGCAGCGTGTCAAATAACGAATCGCCGTATAGTAGGGAACGTTTAAATGGGTTAAGAAATTCTTGATTCATTTACGAGAAAGAAAATTTTAGGCACCAATGGTAAGTTTCAACTCATTGATCTGATTTTCCCAGAAAAGTTTGATGTCTTCTACTTCGTCTTCTTCCGCAAAGTCGGTGACAATAAGAGATACATCTTTAGTAAGATCGTCCACCTGAATGCGAAACTCGAAATATACGTCTTCACCATCGTTCTCCAACCACCTGAAACGCATATATTCTTCAGTTTCATATTTAAGCAATCGAGCTTGCTCTTCGCTATCTCCCCAAATAAAAGTATATATTTCGCCACGCGAGTTTACATTGTCCGCAAACCATTCATCTAAGCTAGAAGCTTCTGAAAAATAGCGATAAAGCATTTGCGGAGAAGCTTGTATGGGAAATTCTATTTCTACCTTTATTTTTTCGGTCATAATTTGTATTGATTGGATTGCCAATATAGAAAAAAAATTGATATTTCAATGAGTTTTATTATATATTTTATAAAGAAAATGTTGAAAATTTTAGAGATAATATTCTCTAATACTAATAATTAATATTAAACATAGCACAAAAAAAACCTTCCAGTTTTAACTGAAAGGTCAATTTAGTAGCGAGGACGAGCCCCGAAGTATCGGGGGAACTCGTGGCCTGATAATCTTTCAATAATGGACACAAAAAAAACCTTCCAGTTTTAACTAAAAGGTCAATTTAGTAGCGAGGACGAGCCCCGAAGTATCGGGGGAACTCGTGGCCTGATAATCTTACAATAAAGGACACAAAAAAACCTTCCAGTTTTTAACTGAAAGGTCAATTTTGTAGCGAGGACGAGCCCCGAAGGGGGAACTCGTGGCCTGATAATCTTACAATAAAGGGCATAAAAAACCTTTCAGTTTTTAACTGAAAGGTCAATTTTGTAGCGAGGACGAGAATTGAACTCGTGACCTCCGGGTTATGAATCCGACGCTCTAACCGACTGAGCTACCTCGCCAATTTTTGGTGGGTGCAAATATAATATAAAAAATGCCTATTGAAGCAATAGATTAAAAAAAAGTCCCTATTTTTTTACTGTGTGAGCGGAGTAACTTGTAGTGATTGTAATAATGGTTATAATCCTCATTACTTTGTTCAGGCTAAACTTATATTAGGTTCTGATATGCCGGAACCATTCTTGCTTTTCTCATCTAATGAACAAGAATTATCATCTGAATTTAACATGGATGTTATATCAAATCCCATACAAGATGGTATGCTTTTATTAAAAACTAAAAGTGACTTAAATGATATAGGGGTAACGATCTACAATATTGCGGGTAAAAGTCTTAAATATTTTACTTTTAAAAATAGTGATGAGCTTAATACGCAATGTATCGATATATCACATTTAGCCTCAGGTAATTATTTTATTAATGTGAGGGCAAATGAAGGAAGTAAAGTATTAAAAATTATAAAAGAGTAATATTTATATCCATAGAAAGAAACCGTCTCATAAGCAAGGTTTTCTGTCATTTCAACTGCAATGGAGAAATCTAATTCTTTAATGTTCAATAGGTTAGATTTCTCGACTCCACTCTAAATGACAACTTTTTAAACTTTTTAGACGGCTTCTTTTAGTTTAAAAGAAGATATTTTATTGATACTTCTTTGCCGTTAATTCAGCTATTTTCAGGATCACATTAGTTGCTTTTTCCATGGCTTCTACGGTGACGAATTCATATTTTCCGTGGAAGTTATGACCTCCGGCAAATATGTTGGGACAAGGCAAACCTTTATAAGATAATTGCGAACCATCTGTACCTCCTCTAATGGCTTTGATAATGGGTTTTACACCAACTTCTTGCATGGCGTGTTCAGCAATATCAACAATATGCATCACCGGTTCTACTTTTTCACGCATATTAAAGTATTGGTCTTTTATCTCGACTTTAAGCACTTCACTGCCATGTTCTTTATTGATTTTATCGGCAGTTTTTTGAAAGAGGGCTTTACGAGCTTCAAATTTCTCCATATCATGGTCTCGGATGATATATTGTAATTCAGCGTGTTCAACGTGCCCATGCATATTGTGTAGGTGGAAGAATCCTTCTCGACCTTCAGTATGTTCGGGGACTTCTTTGGCCGGTAATGCTTGGATAAATTCTGAGGCTATTGTCATGGCATTGACCAATTTGTCCTTAGCATATCCGGGATGTACACTTTTCCCGGTGGCAATTACTTTACCGCCAGCTGCATTGAAATTCTCATATTCCAGCTCGCCAACTTGTCCGCCGTCCATGGTATATGCCCACTCTGCTTCAAATTTATCTACATCAAATTTGTGCGCACCTTTACCAACTTCCTCGTCTGGTGTAAACCCAACTCTGATCTTTCCATGTTTGATCTCCGGATGTGCTATTAAGTATTTCATGGCACACATAATTTCTGTAACCCCTGCTTTATCATCTGCACCGAGTAGGGTAGTACCGTCAGTAGTAATTAATGTTTGTCCCTTGTACATAAGTAAATCACTAAAATAATCTGTAGTCATTACGATGTTTTGATCTTTGTTCAAAACCACATCTTTACCATCGTAATTCTCGTGTATCTGAGGGTTGACATTGGTTCCTGAAAAATCGGGGCTTGTATCCATGTGCGCTATAAAACCAATAGTTGGTACATGATAATCTACATTAGAAGGTAAGCTGGCCATAATATAAGCATTTTCATCAATGCTTACTTCTTTCATCCCCATTTCCTTTAATTCTTTAACTAATAAATTGGCTAAATCCCATTGTTTTTCAGTGCTGGGAAAAACTTCTTCATTGTTTGGGTCGGATTGTGTGTCAATTTTGATATATCTAAAAAAACGGTTTAAAATTGGCTTCATATATATTTATTTTAAATGAATGTTTATTAATTTTCAAAAATACTAACTTTTTCCAATAGCTGAAGAGCTTCACACAATCTTTCTTCGATATTTTCTGAACCATAAATATCAACTTTCATCAATAAAAACCGATCGTGATCAATTTTTATATAATCCTGAAAAATATATAATGGTAAATTATCTTTAACCCCGTTGCTGGCATAGATAAGCGCTTCCCGATCTTTGAATTGATGATATTTTACCAGTTCTTTAGTTCTATTTAAAACAATTGATTGTTTGTCCAGGCTTTTAATAAGTGTATCATTAAGTTGTATAGCAGATTGAATGTGAGAAACTTGCAAAATAAATGTTTCACTAATAGGTTTTATAGTGTCTGCTGAAAAGATTTCAGATTGATAGTTGTCATAGTACATTTTGGTATTCCAGTGTTTGGGAATGTCAATACTAAATTGATTTTTAAAATCTGTGATGTGCTCCAGATTCATAGGCAAAAATTTCTTTTCACAAGACATTAATTCTTTAGGGAAACCACTATTCTTATGACAGGAAAAAAATGTCAATAATACAATACTCAAAAAAATTAGAAACCTATTTAATGGTAGTTTTTTTAGAAGAATCATTTGGCAAAATTAGTTCTTTTAAGTTTTATATTCTTATTAAAACCAGCTATTTTATGTTTTTCTTATTGCATAGGAATTTTTTTTTTAATAAATTTAACACTTTCATATATTCATTAATTAAAAGCCGAAAACATGAAAAAATATATTTACGCGCTACTTTGGTTTTTGGTATTGGCAATTATTGCTCTTATTTTTCATTTTTTTATTGGTGAACATATCTGTGGAGTATGTTATACTTCTAATATTGCTAAAGAAAAAGTCGAAGTCACTTCAACAGATGAAATCCAAAAGAGATCTATGGTTTTTGCCATTGCTGATACCAACGGAAATACCTTGTTTGAATTTCCGGAAAGCTTTACTATTAATGCATCTGGTGATAATGTTTTTGTCCCGGAAAGTATGCAGGGCATCAAGGACTCCATTTTTAATTTCTTAAATCTTAATCAGAATAAGGAATTACTAATATCGGCCAAATACCTCGAAAGAGAAGGAGAACCTATCGGTATTAACAGAGCCAACTTTTTAAAGAATTTTCTAGTTAAGAATTCAGGGATAAATCCTAGTAAAATCATTCCGGAAGCTGTACTTTCTGATTATGCTTATGACGATGAAGGACATTATTATGAAGGTGTAGCTATGTTGTTTAGAAATCAATCTGATGAAACGAAGAGACTTTTTGAACAAAGTATTACTAATAAAACATTGTATAGCAATTTTGCTTCAACAGAGTTTAAACCGGACAGAAACCTGCAAGCATACGCATTTGAATTAAAACAATATTTAGAAGCATATCCAGAAGTAAGCGTTAGCATTAGGGGACATACCGATAACGTAGGAAGTGCTTCTTCTAATTACAGGTTTGGCTTACAAAGAGCCCAAAATGTTGCTGATTATTTAGCGTCTCAAGGAATAGCTAAATCAAAAATGAGCGTTGACTCAAAAGGTGAAGAAAAACCCATTGCTTCCAATGACACAGAAGAAGGCAGGGCAAAAAATCGAAGAATTACCATATCAATTAAATAAAATTCTAATCTATAAAATATAAAACAATGAAATTATCAATTTTATCCGATCTATTTACCAATTGCTGGTGGTGGCTGCTCTTATGGATGTTTTTAGCTTTCCTTTTAGGTTGGCTATTAAGAAAAATTTTTAGTTCTAATGATTCTGAATGTTGTGATGAACTCGATGAGTGGAAGAAAAAATATGCCAATCTTGAGATTCAATATAACAATTTGCATCTTTCAAAAGAAAGGGTGCAAACGGTTACTCCAACAAATTTAGCTGCCAAAACTTTAGCTACTACCTCATTCGCTAAACTTAAAGATGATAATTTGCAGATTATTGAGGGTATAGGTCCAAAAATGGAAGAAGTGCTTAAAAAACACAGTGTAACAAATTGGGCAAAATTAGCATCCCAAACGCCTGATGAATTGAGAAAATTGTTGGATGAAGAAAACCCGACACGCTATAAAATTATAGACCCTAGAACTTGGCCTGATCAAGCACAATTAGCTGTAAATAGTAAATGGGAGGATTTGATCGCTTTACAAAAGAATCTAGATACTGGAAGAACAAATGCAGTTGGTGAGACAGATTCTAAGTTAGAGAAGATGATGATCAAACTAGGTTTGCTCAAAAAATGGAAAAAAGACGATCTCAAAGCTGTAGAAGGAATAGGGCCCAAAATTGAAAGCATATTCCATGAGAATGGGATCAATACCTGGCTTGAGCTGGCCAACACAAGTGTTGAAAAATTAAAACAAATCCTGGATAGTGCCGGTTCTAAATTTAAATTAGCTGACCCGGGAACCTGGCCCAAACAAGCTCAGTTAGCTCATGAAGAAAAATGGGATGAATTGAAAGAATATCAAGATTTTCTTGATGGAGGAAAATAATTTTTATAATTTTTAGGTATAAAAGACTCCTTTTTATATGGAGTCTTTTTTTTATGGCCTGTTAAAAACTTATCTTATTTCAAACTTACAAAAGGTTTAATAATTGTATTTTTGGGCTTATAGAATACTATCAACTCCTATGTCAAAATTTCTAAAAGATCTTAATGAAGTACAGCAAAAAGCAGCGATACACAAAGAAGGGCCAATGATCATTATAGCTGGTGCGGGCTCCGGCAAAACACGTGTGCTTACTTATCGTATAGCTTATCTGATGGAGCAGGGGATAGATCCATTTAATATTTTGGCTCTTACCTTTACCAACAAGGCAGCGAGAGAAATGAAAAAACGTATCGCAAGTATTGTTGGAGAATCAGAAGCCAAAAATCTTTGGATGGGTACTTTCCATTCCATTTTTGCAAGGATTTTGAGAATTGAAGCCGAAAAATTGGGTTTCCCTTCCAATTTTACCATTTATGATGCTCAGGACAGCCAAAGGGCTATAGCCAATATCATTAAGGATATGCAGCTTGACAAGGATCTGTACAAAGCCAAATCAGTAGCTTCACGTATATCAAAATATAAGAATAGCCTCATTACAGTAAGAGCCTATTTTAACAATCCTGAATTGATAGAAGCCGATACACTCAGCAAGCGGCCAAAGATGGGTGAAATCTATAAAAACTATGTCGATAGATGCTTCAAAGCAGGGGCTATGGATTTTGATGATCTTTTGCTGAGAACCAATGAGTTATTGACAAAATTTCCGAATGTATTGGCTAAATATCAAAATCGTTTTCAGTATATTTTGGTCGATGAATATCAAGATACCAACCATTCTCAATATCTTATTGTCAGAGCACTCGCCGATAGGTTTCAGAATATTTGTGTAGTTGGTGATGATTCACAAAGTATTTATGCTTTTAGAGGGGCAAACATTCAGAATATCCTGAATTTTCAAAAGGACTATGCTGATGTGGTAATTTTCAAATTAGAACAAAACTATAGATCTACCAATAATATTGTCAAAGCTGCTAATTCTGTGATCGATAATAACAAAATGAAGCTGGATAAAGCGTTGTGGACTGAAAATCCCGAAGGTGATAAAGTGGAGGTAAGACAATTGATGAGTGATGCAGAAGAAGGCCGATATATTTCAGAGTCTATCCTTGAAAATAAATTAAAAAATCAGCTTAAAAATCAGGATTTTGCGGTACTTTATCGCACCAATGCTCAATCCAGAGCTGTAGAGGATGCCCTGCGTAAAAAGAATATTAAATACCGTATCTATGGAGGTTTGTCTTTCTATCAAAGAAAGGAAATAAAAGATGTATTGGCTTATTTAAGATTGATTGTCAATACTAAAGATGAAGAAGCTTTGCGAAGGATCATCAATTACCCATTGAGAGGTATTGGGCATACTACCTTAGACAAAGTTTTTGTTAAAGCAAATGAATTAGATGAGACCGCATTTTATGTGCTTGAAAATGCTTCCAGAATTCAGAATTTATCCTTAAATAGAGGTACACAAACCAAGTTGGCTGATTTTGCAGTAATGATTAGGCATTTTCAACTTTTTATGAAAACACATAATGCCTTTGAAGTTGCTCGTGAAGTTGTTAATAAGACCGGTATTATTAAAGATATAGAAAAAGACGCTACCCCCGAAGATATCAGTAGGGTTGAAAATATTCAGGAATTATTAAATGGTTTACAAGATTTTATTCAAGTTCAAAGTAATATAGATGAGGGTGATGCTAGTTTGGCCTCGTTCCTAGAAAATGTGGCTTTGGCAACAGACTTTGATGTACAAAAAGACGAGGTGGATGTAGTTTCCTTGATGACTGTTCATATGGCGAAAGGATTGGAATTCCCTTATGTCTATATAGCAGGATTGGAAGAAGGTCTATTCCCATCTGCCATGAATATGAACACACGTGAAGATTTGGAAGAAGAAAGACGCCTTTTTTATGTAGCACTCACCAGAGCTGAGAAAAAAGCCTATTTGCTTTATACACAGATGCGATTTAGATGGGGTAAACTCACGGACGGTGAACCCAGTAGATTTATTGAGGAACTAGATGAAAAATATTTAGATTTCAAAACACCTTTGAGAGAGAAAGATGGGGCTAATCAATTTGTGGATGCTTCTATTTTTGGTGACTTGCCGCAAGACAGACCCTTAAAAACAGGTAAAAAAATAGGATTTACACCCCAAAAAAAATTAGTTGTACTGAACAAAGCTAAATCTAAACCTGTACCTAAAAATATGGTCATTCCTGAATTGAAAGTTGGAGATCAAGTGAGGCACAGCCGTTTTGGCAAAGGGCTGGTAAAGTCATTAGAGGGTAAAGGAACCGATACACGTGCCACCATAGCTTTTGATGCAGGGCTTAAAAAAATATTACTACAATTTGCTAAACTTGAAAAGCTAAGCTGATTCACTTATGAAATATTTCAACCAGGACTATGAAAGTCTGCGTTTAAAAGCTCAATTTGATGCTTTTTTGAGTGATACTTATTTAGATATTGTGGCAAAAGCACTTGATTTACCCATGTTTTACTTACCAAAAACACGATTAACTAAAAGTTTTATTAGAAATTTTTCTATGCCTGAAAACTTACGTTTAGGTAATCGCTTAGAAAGATTTTTTTCCTATATCATTAGCTATTCTAAAAATTATGAGTTGCTAGCTGAAAACCTGCAAATTATTGACTATAAGACTACTATTGGAGAGCTTGATTTCATATTTTTAGATAAATCTACCAATGAGCTGAATCATGTGGAATTAGCCGCCAAGATTTATCTTTATAACCCTGAAATAGATGATGAATTAAAAAGGTGGATTGGGCCAAACAGAAGGGATTCTCTTTGTCAAAAAATGGCTAAACTTAAAGAGAAGCAATTTCCACTTTTATATCATCCAAAGACTGCCAGTTTACTTGATGAATTGCATCTAAAATCGATGTCTATTAAGCAAAGAATATGTTTTAAAGCAAGGCTTTTTATGCCCTATGATCTTAAAGATGTAGTGCCTGAATTTGTCATGGCTAAGAATATCAAAGGCTATTATTTAAAAGCCCACGAATTTATTACTTTCGATCATACCGATAAAAAGTTTTTTATGCCGGTAAAACAGGATTGGATGTTAGATATAATAGATAATAAAACATGGTTTAGCTTTGAAGAAATTCGCCCTATTATACAACAAGAGATCCATAAGAAGCAAAGTCCGTTTTTATGGGTAAAAACAGCCGATAACAAGATAGAAAGTTGTTTTGTCGTATGGTGGTAATTATCTTTTTTTCATGATGAAAAACAACTCCGTTTCACGACGGGGTTTTATGGAATTATGAGCAGTTTCCATAGTGTCAATTTCAAAGAATTCATCGAACAATTCACGGTATTCTTTTTTATTACCACCATAAGGAGGAAAATCCCCATCAAACTTCCGGTCAAATAACAAACCGACTAATTTTCCATGTGTTTTTAACAGGTCATAGACCTTTTTGACATATAGGGGTCTTTTGGATAAATCAATACTGCTAAAAAAGGTGTGTTCAATGATAAGATCATAAGTGTCATGATGTTCAAAAAAATCATCTCTAATGATCTGATCTTTAGGGAAATTTGGATTATTTAAAATGAAATTTTTGATAGCTAGGTCTGCAAAATCCAACAGAAAAATATGCTTAAAGCCTTTTTCGTATAAATAAGCAACTTCATAGGCATTACCTGCTCCTGGAATTAGTATTTTTAGACTTTTATCAGTTAATTGGTCAAAGTATGATTTTAATGGAGTAGTTACATACCCCACATCCCATCCTATTTTATTATGAGCATATAATTTATTCCAATATTCTTTGTTTAACAACATCTTTAATCTTTATTTTCAAAAAAACCGTCTAACTCCCTACGGTCTTTTTTGGTTGGTCTTCCGGTGCCTCTTTTACGATCGTCAAAGTGGGTCAAACTATCCCATTCTTTTGTGTTGAATGCATCATCGGGAGTATGGTCCATTCTGTATAAATTGACAATTTTAGCTCCCACACGACTTTTGGGAATATCGATTACTTCAATTTCGTAATTGATCTGGTTTTTTCTTATAATAATTTTATCACCTATAAATATTTCTTTTGATGCTTTAACTTTGATATCATTACAAACAATTTGGCCTTTTTTACAGGCGATAGCTGCTTGGTTCCGGGTCTTAAAATACCTTACTGCCCATAAATATTTATCAATTCGCATAGAAACTTGTTAATAATGCGTTAAAGTAAAATACAAAAATAGGAATTATTGTATCTTGCGCACCTAAAATAATAAACATCATTTATACTGTATGAAAAAATATTTGCTTTTAAGCCTCGCTGTTTTGTTTATATATGCTTCTAGTTGTAAAAAAGACGATAGTGAAGATGTAGTAGCTTTTGACCATGCAGCGCAAGCAATAATAGATAATGATTCTTTAATTAATTATTTCAAAACACACTATCTTGATACAGAAGGAAATATTGCTGAAATTGAAGCAGATGAAGAAGCCCTTTATGAATCAGATACTTTGAAAAGCAAAACTGTCAATTTTACAAGAGGGAGTGAAGAAATAGAATACACATTATATTACATTGTCCAACAAATAGGAGATAGTATTAAACCGGTAGAGGTTGATATGGTAAACATGTCTTATATTGGTATGACTCTGGACGATGGTGAAATTTTTGACAGAGCCGATAATGGGGTAAATTTTGATTTATATTCAGATTTGATTGTTGGTATGAGAAAGGGTGCTGTTGAATTTCATTCGGGAGCTTGGGATCCCCAGGGAGATGGGACATATACTTATGAAAATAACGGTAAAGGCTACATATTTTTACCTTCAGGCTTGGCATATGCTAATGTCGGATCGGGTGATATACCGGCTAATGCCCCAATATATTTTAGAATTGAGATGAATCGTGTTTTTCATATAGATCATGATGGCGATTCAATATTGTCAGTTTATGAAAATGATGACAATGGTGATTATTTTGAATACGATACAGACGAAGATGGACGTCCAAATTTTTTGGATAGTGATGATGACGGTGACGGCACTTTGACAATTGATGAAAATCCTGATCCTAATAATGATGGTGTTCCCGCAGATGCTGAAAATTCCTCAAATGCTGATAATCCCGACTTGGCCGATTATCTAGATCCGAATGTGCCTTCAAAATAATTTTACAAAGAAAAACTTGCATAATAAAAAAAGACAATGCATATTTGTATTGTCTAATTGAAAAACCGCACTTATAGCATACTATTACTTTTATAAAAATATTTAAACTACCCAATTTAAAAAGTAATTAGTATGCCATTACACAAAATTTCTGATTCAGTATTAGTTTCTCGTTATATCAAAGGTGAAGAAGCTAACCTTGAAATTCTTATCCATAGATACCAACACCGTATTTATAGTTTTATTTATTCTAAAGTACAGAATAAAGATATTACTGAAGATATTTTTCAGGATACATTTATAAAAGTAATCAATACTCTTAAAAAAGGAACTTATAGGGAAGAAGGAAAGTTTTTCCAATGGGTGATGCGTATTGCACATAATTTAATCATTGACCACTTTAGGAAATTAAATAAAAAAGCTACGATAGACACTTTTGAGAACTTTGACATTTTTGATATCATTGGAGATGATACTTTAAATGTGGAGAACAAGCTAGTTAAAGAACAAGTGTATCAGGATGTAAGAAATCTTATTGAAGAATTACCAGGCGATCAGAGAGAAGTATTGATCATGAGGATTTATAAAGATATGAGTTTTAAGGAAATTGCTGACATTACAGATGTGAGTATTAATACTGCTTTAGGGAGGATGCGTTATGCCTTAATCAATCTGAGAAAATTAATAGAAAAGCATCAAATTGTATTACACGCACAATAAGATACAATAATTGAGTAGATATATCGTTATATTTTTGAATTTAATCAAGAATATATGATGAATTTTTACACTAAAAACTTAGAAACCAAAAACTTGCGTCCGAAAAAGGAAACTATACAATTTCTTCTGGATTATTCAAAATCTGTTGAAATTGTCAGAACAAAGACCAACTATTTCATTACATTACATTTGAATTGATGGATTATTTTTAAAAGGTCGCTTTTTCTAAAAAGCGGCCTTTTTTTATACTTGTAAAACCCCCATATTGAATCTTTTTTCAATAGGGGCGTGGTTAGCTGCTTCAATACCCAAACTAATCCATTTTCTGGTTTGTAAAGGATCAATAATTGCATCAGTCCAAAGCCTAGCGGCTGCGTAGTAGGGTGAAATTTGATGATCGTATTTGCTTTTAATTTTATCAAAGAGTTCTTCTTCGTTTTCTTTGGTGATTTTCTCTCCTTGTTTCTTTAGAGATGCTGTTTCTATTTGTAATAGAACTTTCGCAGCAGATGCACCACTCATCACTGCTAATGCTGCAGTAGGCCATGAAACGATCAGCCTAGGATCATAGGCTTTTCCACACATAGCATAATTACCTGCTCCATAAGAATTACCAATGATTACCGTAAATTTTGGCACTACTGAATTGGCTACTGCATTGACCATTTTTGCCCCGTCTTTAATGATGCCGCCATGTTCTGATTTACTACCTACCATAAAACCGGTCACATCTTGTAAAAAAACCAGTGGTATTTTCTTTTGATTGCAGTTAGCAATAAAACGCGTGGCTTTATCTGCACTGTCGGAATATATAACACCCCCAAATTGCATTTCTTTTTTTGCATTTTTGACTACCTTCCTTTGATTGGCCACTATGCCAACAGCCCATCCATCTATACGGGCGTATCCACAGATTAGTGTTTTACCATAATCTTCCTTGTAATGTTCAAACTCAGATTTATCAACTATCCTGAGGATGATTTCCATCATATCATAAGCATCACTTCTTTTGCTGGGAAATAGTCCATATATTTCTTTAGGTTCTAAAGTCGGTAAGCTAGCTTTTATCCTATTAAAACCTGCATTTTCAAAATCTCCCATTTTACCAACCAGTTTCTTGATTTTTTCAAGCGCGTCTTTGTCATCAGTAGCTTTATAATCAGCTACTCCCGAGATTTCATTGTGTGAAGTAGCCCCCCCCAATGTTTCATTATCTATTTCCTCTCCTATGGCAGCTTTTACCAAATAACTACCCGCTAAAAAAATACTTGAAGTTTTATCAACCATTATGGCTTCATCACTCATGATAGGTAGGTATGCACCTCCAGCGACACAACTTCCCATAACTGCAGCAATTTGTGTGATTCCCATACTGCTCATTACGGCATTATTTCGGAATATGCGTCCGAAATTTTCTTTATCCGGAAAAATTTCATCTTGCATGGGTAAGAATACACCGGCACTATCTACAAGATAAATAATCGGTAATTTATTCTCCATGGCAATTTCCTGAGCCCTTAGATTCTTTTTACCTGTAATGGGAAACCAGGCACCAGCTTTAACTGTGGCATCATTCGCTACAACGATACATTGTTTGCCGGAGATATAACCGATAACTACAACCACGCCACCGGCAGGAGATCCACCATGTTCTTCATACATTTTGTAACCAGCAAATGCACCTATTTCAAGCCTTTCAGTTTTTTTATCTAACAAGTAATCAATACGTTCTCGGGCAGTTAATTTACCTTTACGATGCTCTTTTTCAATTCTGTCTTCACCACCTCCTTTATATATCTTTAGTAATTTATTTTTTAACTCACTTAAAGCAAGTTTATTAAAGTCTTCATTTGTATTGTATGTAATATCCATTGATATTCCTAAATAGGTTTTATTTTTTCGAGTTGGTGTTTTTTTGCTTGTTTATTTCATCTTGTAATTTCCGGTTCAAGGTTTGTTCTCTCTCTAAAGCACGTGTTCTAGCATTTTTAAACTCCATTTCCAGTTCTTTTAAGTCCTCGTTAGTTTTTTGAGTAATTCTATTATTGTTATTGTATAGGTAGAATAATGTGCCCAAGCCAAATAACAACAAACCAAAAATTGACCACATCAATGCCAAAAAAACACCTTTTTTAAGTTTTATTCCAAGAAAACGAATACTATTTTTTTCATTTTTACTTTTATCAAGTTCACTTTTTAATTGATTCAAAGATGAGCTTAATGTGTTAATCTCATTAGCTTGTTCTTTGATAAGTTTATTAGCTTCAGAAATATTTACTTTTTGATTTTGAATGCTATCTAATACATTTTTTTTTAGTGTGTTGTATAGGTTTTTTTTAATGACCTTATATTCTTGATAACTACCGGATTTTTTATAGACGTGATCAAATTGTTCTTTTACAGAACCTTCTTTCATATTGTTAGTACTATCTTGGCCAAATGAAAATAAAGCTGTCACTATCAAAAAGATAAATAAAATATGTTTCATTTTTTTTATGCTAAATTTAAATTAGTAAGCAAATATAGTACTAAAATATTATTTATAATGCAGGTATGATTGTAATATAATCGTTGCACTAATCTCATCAATTAACTTTTTATTACGACGTTTTTTTTGGGATAAACCGCTGTCTATCATAGTTTGGAATGCCATTTTTGAAGTAAACCGCTCATCAACTCTTTTAATAGGTGTGTTAGGGAAGGATTTAGTGAATTTTTCCAGAAAAATTTGAATTAGTACTTCACTTTCACTGGGTTTGTTTTGAAGTGTTTTTGGTTCGCCAATGATAACTAAATCAACTTCTTCTTGCTGAAAATAGTTTTCAAGAAATTCAATAATACTTTCAGTAGCTATAGTCGTGAGGCCACTAGCGATCAATTGTAAGGTATCTGTTACTGCAATGCCACAGTTTTTTTTACCATAATCTATTGCTAATATTCTTGCCATGTGACAAATATACCAATAAAAAAACCCGATTATAAAAATCGGGTTTTTTTATGGTGCGTTTTAAAATATTATTTCAATTGGTTGTAGATCTCTCTGATCTCTTTAGCTTTTTCGTACATCTCCAGATTTTCATATATACCCATCAATGTTTGCATGACAGAAATATTTTGATTATCCATTTGGTAAACTTGTTCGTAGTAGGGTAGTGCTTCGCGATATATCTGCAATTGTTGCGCTTGCAATTTGTCATATTTATCAAAGTCTGATAAGCTGTTATTCATTTGTTCAACAATAGCTTCTGCTTTTTTCAAAACTGAAGCACCAATATTATTAATGGCATCTATATAATCAGGTTTGAGCTCTAAAGCTTTTTTAAAACTTTCAATGGCACCATCTAAATCATTTAATTCCATTTTCATTACACCAATATTATAGTAAAGTGTGGGATCAGTAGGATTGATAGTAACAGCTTGTTCCAATTTTTCTTTAAACATTTGATTGTTGCCCATAGCAAAATAAACATTAGCTTCGTCAACTAACAAACCATAGTCGTTAGGATTTTCTTTCTGAGCTTCGTGAATAGCTTCCAAAGCTTTTTCATTATCTTTTAATGCAATGTAATTTTTAGCGATCATTTTTACGATCTCATTGCGTTGGGAAGGACGTTCTTCCACTTTGGGGTCAGAAGCCAATTTCATTTTAACTCTCTTGTTCATCTCTTCTTCAGAAGCGAAGATTTCTCGTGCTCCTGAAATAGCATTAACAGCAGAAAATGTTTTACTGATTCCGGTATAACCAGTATTAAGTAATTCATTATACTGTTCAATAGATTTATTATAATTACCGGAAAAATAGTATGCTAATCCACTATTTTGAACATAAGCAGTATCCTGTGGGCTTATAGCATAAACCATATAGAATTTTTTTGCTGCTTTTTCAAACAATGGTTTACTTTCTTCTACAGAATCGGGATTATTCATTTTTTCAATCGCTTTACTATACAACTTGCCGGCATCATCAGCAATTTTTGTGACTATAGTGTTTTGGATATTTTTAATGTCGTCAGTATATTTTCCATTTCCTTTCTCAATTTTCAGCGCTTTATTAAAAGCTTCATTAGCTTCAATTATTTTACCGGTTCCGTTGGCATAAAGCGCTTTACCTTTAAGGAAATAGAACTGAGCTTGATAACTTTCTTTGGCAGAAGGCATAAGTGATTCTATACTATTTAACAAACTAATAGCTTCGGTAAATTGTTGACCTTCAACAGCTTTATCTGCTGCTTTTAGTTCTTTTTTTTGTGCAAAAAGACTGGTTGTAAAAAGAACAACTAAGAAAAGTGTAAGGATTTTTTTCATTTTGTTTAAAGATTTGTTTTAAGAATTAATTTCGTTTGTTATTATTCAATTTCTGTGCCATTTTCATTTTCATCGTTTTCTCCTGCTGCTTCTTCTTTCATCACTTTAGCTACAGATGCTATTTCATCATCATCTTTTATATTAATGAGTTTTACCCCTTGTGTGGCTCTGCCCATTACCCTTAGATCTTTCACTTCCATACGTATCGTAATTCCTGACTTGTTGATGATCATAATATCATTTTCGTCAGTCACATTTTTAATGGCTACTAATTTACCGGTTTTTTCGGTAATATTAATCGTTTTTACACCTTTTCCTCCTCTGTTAGTCAATCTGTAATCTTCTAAGCTAGAACGTTTTCCGTAACCTTTTTCGGAAACTACTAATACATCACTATTCTGATTATCAATAGATATCATACCGATTACTTCATCGCTGTCATCTATTTTAATACCTCTTACACCCGAAGCTGAACGGCCCATAGGTCTAGTTTTGGATTCTTCAAAGCGAATGGCTTTACCTGACTTAGCTGCCAACATGATATGGCTATCACCGTTTGTTAATTTTGCTTCGAGTAACTCATCATTTGCACGCACGGTAATGGCATTGATACCATTAGCTCTAGGACGTGAATATTGTTCTAAAGATGTTTTTTTAACAATTCCATTTTTCGTTGCCATGATCACATAGTGGCTGTTTATATAATCTTTGTCTTTGAGGTTTTTAGTAACCAAATAAGCCATTACCTTATCATCTTGTTCGATATTGATTATATTTTGTATCGCACGACCTTTAGAAGCCTTGTTGCCTTCAGGAATTTCAAAAACACGCATCCAATATACTTTGCCTTTTTGGGTAAAAATTAAAATATATTGATGATTAGTAGCTACAAAAAGTTTTTCCAAAAAGTCTTCATTACGTGTTGTAACTCCTTTATGTCCTCTACCACCACGGTTTTGTACTTTATATTCATCCAGATTAGTACGTTTCACATATCCGGCATGAGAAATAGTGACTAATACATTAGTGTTTGGAATAATATCTTCGATATTCATATCACCACCTGCATAGTCTATTTCAGAACGACGTGTATCACCATATTTTGCTTTCACTTCTAACAATTCTTCTTTGATGATATTCATTCGACGGTCCTTATTCTCCAAAATATTCTTTAGATCAGCGATGGTTTTGATAATTTCATTATACTCAGCACGTAGTTTATCTTGTTCCAATCCGGTCAATTGTCTCAAACGCATTTCAACAATGGCTTTGGCTTGTTCTTCAGACAATTCGAAGCGCTTCATTAATTTCTCTCTAGCTTCATCAGCGTTTTTAGAAGCTCTGATAATTTGAATGACCTCATCAATATTATCAGAAGCAATAATTAAACCTTCTAGGATATGTGCTCTCTTTTCAGCTTTGTCTAACTCATATTTGGTTCTTCTAACGACTACTTCATGACGGTGTTCTACAAAGTATTTGATGAGTTGTTTTAAATTGAGTTGTTGTGGTCTTCCATTGACAAGCGCAACATTATTGACACTAAAGGACGTTTGTAATGCAGTATATTTATATAATTTATTGAGTACTACATTTGGTATGGCATCCCTTTTAATGGTATAAACAATACGCATTCCATTCCGGTCGGATTCGTCACGAATGTTTGAGATTCCATCAAATCTCTTTTCATTGACCATTTCTGCCGTTTTTTTGATCATTTCGGCTTTGTTTACCTGATAAGGTATTTCGGTAACGATAATAGTTTCGCGCCCTTTCACTTCTTCGATATGCGCTTTGGCACGCATCACGATACGTCCTTTCCCGGTATGGAAAGCATCTTTAACACCCTCATATCCATATATGATGCCGCCAGTAGGAAAATCAGGAGCTTTGACATGCTGGATTAGCTCATCAATACTGATATCATTATTCTCAATGTATGCTATCGTTCCATCTACTACTTCTGTAAGATTATGTGGTGGCATATTGGTAGCCATACCTACAGCAATACCCGCAGCACCATTGACGAGTAAGTTAGGGATACGTGTAGGTAATACAGTAGGCTCCTGAAGGGTATCATCAAAATTTAATTGGTGATCGACAGTATCTTTTTCAATATCTGCCAGCATATCCTCAGAAATTTTTTGCATTCTGGCTTCTGTATAACGCATAGCTGCCGGCGGATCACCGTCTACGGAACCATAGTTGCCCTGACCATCAATCATCATGTATCGCACACTCCAATCTTGTGCCATACGCACCATAGAATCATACACAGAGGTGTCACCATGTGGGTGGTATTTACCAAGCACTTCACCAACAATTCTAGCTGATTTTTTATAACTTCCTGTAGATCTGATACCTAGTTCATGCATGCCGTAAAGTACACGCCTGTGAACAGGTTTTAAACCGTCTCTTACATCCGGTAAAGCTCTTGATACGATGACCGACATTGAATAATCAATGTAAGCCGACTTCATTTGCTCTTCTATATTAACCGGAATTATCTTCTCTCCATTATTCATATGATTTCTTTAAAATTATTCGTTAAAAAAACAGGCTTGCAATTTAATATTTTTAAAGCTTTTTTACCTTGTATTATCGGGAGGTTTTCAGGCTTTTTATTAACAATTTTAATTTTATGTTAATAAAAGTAAGTGTCAGATAAACAGCACATTACATAAATTAAAAACAATTAATAAAAAATTGGCATTTTTGTGCTTGTTCTAGAAATAAAAAAAGAAGTAATTTTACCTCATAAAATACAGAGAGATGCACGATAATTTTTCGCCAAAAGTAAAAGATGTTATTGCCTATAGCAAAGAAGAAGCCATTCGCTTACGACATGATGTAATCGGAACGGAACATCTTCTGCTTGGAATTATAAGGCAAGGAGAAGGCAAGGCTATTTCTATTTTAAATTCACTCCAAATGGATATAAGCCTTTTGAGAAATAAGCTTGAAAGAATACATCCTGCTACAGCTACTTCTCATCTGAACCCCAACAGAAGTTTACATTTAACCAAACAAGCTGATAAAGCACTTAAAACCACATTTTTAGAAGCTAAATTATATAAGGATGATGCTATAAATACAGCTCATTTACTTTTATGTATTTTACGTAATGAGATAGATCCTGTAACAAAGATATTACATCAATTTGGGATCAATTATTTAGAAGTGAGAAACGAATACAAGTTTTTATTTTTTGAGAATAAATCTCCGGAATCACCTAAATCTGATTTTCCTTCTGAGGAAGAGGATGATATGGAAGCTAAAGGTGCAGGAAAATCTTTTGAACAACCTAAAAAATTACAGACAAAAAAATCCAAGACACCTGTCTTGGACAATTTTGGTCGTGATCTAACGGCGCTAGCTATAAATGACGAATTGGACCCGGTGGTAGGTAGAAAAGCCGAAATTGAGCGTGTTTCTCAGATACTCAGCCGTCGTAAAAAGAACAATCCGGTATTAATAGGAGAACCAGGTGTAGGTAAATCTGCCATTGCAGAAGGATTGGCACTACGCATTATCCAACGTAAAGTTTCTCGAATTCTTTTTGACAAACGCATCGTTTCATTGGATTTGGCCAGTTTAGTTGCCGGCACAAAATATCGGGGACAATTTGAAGAACGTATGAAAGCACTGATGAATGAACTTCAAAAAAATGACGATATCATACTTTTTATCGACGAGATTCATACCATAGTAGGTGCTGGAGGTGCTACAGGTTCATTGGATGCATCCAATATGTTGAAACCGGCCTTGGCTCGTGGAGAAATTCAATGTATTGGAGCCACGACTTTAGATGAATACCGTCAGAATATTGAGAAAGATGGTGCTTTGGAGCGACGTTTTCAAAAGGTGATGATCGAACCTACCTCTATTGACGAAACCATTGAAATATTACATAATATTAAAGACAGATATGAAGAACATCACAACGTAACCTTTACTGACGATGCCATAGAGGCCTGTGTAAAATTGACTGCGCGCTATATGACCGACCGTTTTTTACCGGATAAGGCCATTGATGCGATGGATGAAGCCGGTTCACGAATTCATATTACCAATATTGTTGTGCCAAAAGAAGTTTTGGCATTAGAAGAAGCCTTAGAAAAAATAAAAGAAACTAAAACTCAGGCAGTTAAAAACCAACAATATGAAGAAGCTGCACGCCTACGTGATGATGAAAAGCGTGTAGAGTTAGACTTGGAAACTGCTCAAAAGAAATGGGAAGAAGCTTCCAAACAACATAGAGAGATCGTCACCGAAGAAAATGTAGCTGAAGTGGTTTCTATGATGACCGGTATTCCTGTTACCAGAGTGGTTGAAGCTGAAAGCAGCCGATTAAAAGTTTTACCGGAACTCATAAAAAATAAAGTGATCGGGCAAGATGAAGCTGTTGATAAAGTAGTCAAAGCTATCCAACGAAACAGGGTTGGACTCAAAGACCCGAATAAACCTATTGGTTCCTTTATTTTTTTAGGACAAACCGGTGTGGGTAAAACGCAATTGGCTAAAGTTTTGTCCAGTGAGTTATTTGATTCCGAAGACTCTTTGATTCGTGTTGATATGAGCGAATATATGGAGAAATTTGCCGTTTCTCGTTTGATAGGTGCACCTCCGGGTTATGTGGGGTATGAAGAAGGTGGTCAATTAACGGAAAAAGTAAGACGCAAACCTTATTCTGTAGTTTTATTGGATGAAATTGAGAAAGCACACCCCGATGTATTCAATATGCTTTTACAGATCTTAGATGATGGTTATATCACCGACAGTTTGGGTAGAAGGATCGATTTTAGAAATACCATTATCATCATGACATCCAATATAGGGTCCCGTCAATTGAAAGATTTTGGACAAGGTGTTGGATTTGATACTGCTTCCAGGAAACAACAAGTCGAGGATCATGCTAGAAGCGTGATAGAAAATGCCATGAAAAAGAGTTTTGCTCCTGAATTTTTAAATCGTATTGATGACGTAATTATTTTTAAAGCGCTTGACAGAGAAGCCATACACCAAATTATAGATATCGAGTTAGGGAAACTATTTACCCGTATCAAAGACCTTGATTTTGAATTAGATATGACCGATTCGGCTAAAGATTATGTAGCAGATAAAGGTTTTGATTCCAAATACGGAGCACGTCCTCTAAAACGCGCTATTCAGAAATATGTTGAGGATGCCATTGCCGAAAAAATTGTCAACAATGAGGTGAAAGAAGGGGATAAAATTTTGATGGATTTAGATAAGAAAAAAGAAAGCCTCACTATCGAAATTATAAGTGGGAAAGCGGAAGAAGAGGTGAATAAATAATTCTTTCTACTCAAAAAGCATCTTTTCCACAAAAAACCTATAATCAATTATTGATCTTTTAATGAGGTCATGGGCTTCTTTAACACCGTAGGTGTCAGTAATTTCACATCGGTTTTGAGCCCCATCTGGCATGTCTTTATAGGTTAAGAAATAATGCTTAAGCCTTTCAACAACAGCTGGTGGACAGTCTGAAATATCATTATAAGTACCATAAACTGCATCATTTTTTAAGACAGCAATAATTTTATCATCGGCTTCATTTCCGTCGATCATTTGGAAACCACCAATAGGTTTTACTTGAACCAATATATCTCCATGTGCAATTTCTTTTTCTGTAAGTATACAAATATCCAGAGGGTCACCATCTCCAATGATTTCAGCGTTTTTAAGTGATTTCTGGCTTACTTCTGCTACTTTCTCACCACAATAGGTTTGTGGAATAAAACCATACAAAGCCGGTAAGATACTGGAATACTTCTGAGGTCTGTCGATAGTGAGATAGCCACTTTCTTTATCAACTTCATATTTTACGGTGTCGGTTGGCACCATTTCGACATAGGCAGTTAATATATTGGGAGAGTCATTTCCAATTTCAACACCATGCCAAGGATGTGAACGGTAACGTAAGCCCATTAATTTTCCAATTGGATCTAAAGATTTTTTGTTCATACCATATAATTTAAGCGCAAATTTACAATTAAATACCAGGTGGCTCACATAATTTTTTATGTTTAGTGTAACAAATTAAAAAAAGTAAGAATTACTTAACGTAAGGCATAATTTTTGTGATATTTGCCCCGTCAAACTAAATAAAATTTTCATTTATAAACTTTAGGGTATTTATGAAGAGAATAATACTTTTATTATTTTTCATCTTTTCATCGCAAATAGTTGTATCTCAAATACTTACTATTAAAGATGCTGAAAC